>JAUMVS010000013.1 GCA_030530045.1 Phoenicibacter congonensis | reverse complement strand
CGAGCATGCGCTGGAAAGTAAAAATCGTGTGCGCTGGACCGCACTCTGAACTGCGGAAAGGCTCTGGCGCCATGTAGGGCGAATCGGTCTCGGTCAGCAGAAGGTCTCGCGGAACAAGCTTGCAAGCTTCGCGAACTTCATCAAGTTTCTTGAACGTCAACGCTCCGCCAAAAGCGATGTAGCAGCCTGCCTCTAGCCAGCGCTCAATCTCATGAGCTTCGGCAGTGTAGCAGTGCAACAACACGCCATGTTTATTAAATCCTGCATTTTTCATGCAAGCATAGGCATCATCAAATGCCTCGCGAACGTGCAAAATAATTGGCAGTTCTGCTTTCTGCGAAAGCTCAATTTGACGCTCAAACACCTGGATTTGCGAGTCGCGGTCAGAAAAATCGTAGTGATAATCAAGCCCAACTTCGCCAAGCGCTGTCGTTTTTGGATCTCTCAATTTTTCTGTTAAGGTTGCTTCTACCTCGTCGGAGTAATCCTTCGCATAATGAGGGTGCACACCACAAGCAAATTTAATTTCTGGCAGTTTTGCTGCTATTTGCGCCATGTCACCGTTTGCGTTTTCGTTTGAAGCAAGGGCTGCATTTACCACAACGGATGATGGGGCGGCAGAATCGACGCCGCCTTCAGCAACAGGATTTTCCGCGCACGAAAAACCTTCAAGAATTTCTGTTGCTTCCTGCAAAATCGCAGGCAGAGTGTCATAAATCGCAAGACCCTCATCGGAAAGAGGGTCTGTCATTGATTCAATAAACGAAACGTTCCAATATGCCGCCTGCGCAATTGAAAGCGCAGGGTTGCTCAAACAATTCAGGTGTGCATGAGTGTCGGCAATCGCGGTGCTAACAGGGAACTTTGGCGCATCAACCAGCGGCCAATCACGCCCGTGCTTTTTTGGCTTCTTCCTAAACCAAGGCTCTACTATTCCCGTGCTCGCGAAACCAAACATGGCAAAATGCTATTCTGCTGTGAGAATTTTGTCTTCGTCGAGGCGCGGGAACAATGCGTCACCAATTTCAACTTCGACGCCCGACTCAAGCTGGCCCCATTTGAGAGCAGCAGTGATGTCTTCAATCTCGGTTGGGTCGGCAGCGCCGATGCGCTTGCATGCTTCTGCGGAAGTTGAAATGCAGAAAGGTGCAAGCATGATAGCGATGAGACGAATTGACTCAAGTGCGTTGTAAATTACGTCGGCAAGGTCGTCATGCTTGGCTTCATCTTTTGCAAGAGTCCAAGGTTCCGACTCCTCGATGTAGAGGTTTGCCCTGTGTGCGAGCTCCATTGCAGCTTTAGCCGCACCCGAGAAGTCGACATTTTCCATGCAGTCGATGTAGGTCTTGCAAACTTCGTCGCACATTTCTGCCATTGGATTGTTTGCAGCATTTGCGGAAGGTGCAGGAACCTTGAAGTCGAAATATTTCTTTGTCATGTTTGTGACGCGTGAAACGAGGTTGCCCCAAGTGTTCGCGAGGTCAGCGTTGTAAACCTGGCACATTCTCTCAATTGAGATTGAGCCATCGGAACCGAACTGAACGTCGCTCATGAAATAGTATCGATAGGCATCAACGCCGAAAATGTCCACGATTTCTTGAGGTGAAAGGCCGTTGCCCTTCGACTTGCTCATCTTCTCACCCTTGGTCAGAAGGAAGCCGTGGCCGAACACGTGCTTTGGAATTGGCATGCCAGCAGCCATGAGCATTGCAGGCCAAATTACGCAGTGGAAGCGTGTGATGTCTTTGCCAACGAAGTGGAAATCGGCAGGCCAGAAGCTCTCGAATTCGTCTTTTCTATCGTCGTTTGCGTAACCAATGCCTGTGATGTAGGCGATGAGCGCGTCGGCCCAAACGTAGGCAACGTGACCTTCGTCAAATGTGAAAGGAACACCCCAGTCGAAAGTTGAACGCGAAATTGAGAGGTCTTTCAAGCCGCTCTTAACGAACGAAACGATTTCGTTTCTGCGTGTTTTAGGAAGAATGAAATCAGGATTCTCATCATAGAAAGCAAGCAGCTTGTCTTGGAAGTCACTCAGCTTAAAGAACCAGTTTTCCTCACCAGAAGCCTTCTGAACTGGGCGTTTGCAGTCAGGGCACACGAACACACCCTCTTCGTCTTTCTCAAGATCGCTTTCGGCGTAGTAGGTTTCCTCATGAATGCAGTACCAACCTTCGTAACTTCCCTTGTAAAGGTAGCCATCGTCATAGAGCTTCTTCCAAAATTCCTGAACCGATTTTTCCTGCTCAGGAGAAGAAGTGCGAACGAATTCGGTGTAGGTAATGTCAAGCATTTCCCAAGCTGCTTTGAAAGCTGGAATTTGAGAGTCGCACCACTCGATTGGAGTTGTGCCGTTTTTCGCTGCGGTTTCCGCGATTTTTTGGCCGTGCTCGTCGCTGCCAGTGACGAAGCGAACGTCTTTGCCGTTCATTCTCTGGAAGCGAGCAACGCTGTCAGCAGCTACGGTTGTGTAGGCAGTTCCCAGGTGAGGAGCCGCGTTGACATAGTAAATCGGTGTCGTGATGAAAAACGGTTTTTTAGTCATGTTGGTTCTTTCTTACTTTGAAATTGTTATTGTGGCGTTGCGAAGCGTGTCCGCAAGATTGTCAGTTGCCAAAGCTACAGTATAGTCGTATTGCAGGCGAGTTGACCAACTCAAAGTTTTGCCGGAGTAATCAGCAGTGCCGCTGAACTCCTTTTCTTCCTTGGTAATTCGCTTGCCATCGTCGGAATAGGTCGTGTAGTCGGCCTTGTCAGCAGGCAAAACAACGTCGCTGTCGCTAATCGTGAGGCCAGCTTCTTTCATAATCGCCTGAATGATTTTCTCATTTTGCACAGCGTCTTGGAAGCTGATTGTGCCGTAACCCAGCGATTTTGTAGAAGTTTGGTAGGTCACGCTGGTGATTTCGTCATCGGAGTCGGCGTTAACGGTAACTGTTGGCGTTCCGCTCGAAGAACTGCCTGCGTCGTTTGCCAATGAATATTTCACAACTCTTTTGACAGGGTCGTCTTCGTCGTCTTTTTTAGTGTCAGAAGAAACGGTTGCGCCGTGTCCAAGAGAAGTTGCCGCGTCGTCGACCTTCGTTCCAATCAAGGCGGCAAGACTTGGCACAGTTGCAGTTTTTTCAGAAGTGCTGCTCGAAGAATTCTCAGAAATTTGAGAAACCTCGGTGCTGTCGGAATGCTGCTGCTCAACAGAAACGTTGCTTGAAGTCAGGAAAAAGAAAACAAGGCATGCAACGATTATGACAATCAAAACAAGCAGTGTCACAATTGCAATTCCTAGCTTCTTGCGGGTCTTTTCCGCGACGATTTCATACTCTGGAACTTCACTTGCATGTTTAGCGTGGCGAGCTGGAGCAGCTTTAGCAGGCGCTTCTGCTTCCGCATCGTCGGCTGCAGGTTCACCGTCGCTAGCTTCTTCGGCTTCGTGTTTAGCAGCATCGGCTTTTTCAATCTCGGCGGCATGAGCGCTTGGCTCATTTTCGGAGGAAGGTTCAACCTGGTCATTCACAGACTGATCTAGCTCTTTGTTATTTTGTTCATCAAGCATATCTACCCCCTTACGTCTATTAAATTATAGTTTTGTTACCTGGTCAAACGCAGCCGAGCTGGCAATCGTTTCCTCGTTGCCAATCACGCAAACGCTTGAATTGTCGATAATCTTCTGGACCGATTCCGAAAGTGCACGCACATCATCAAGCGTCGTGTGAAGTGCTTCCTCGCGAAGTTTCTCGCGGTCATCTTCAGAGCGACCTGAGAAGAATTGGCCTTCCGACCTGCTCATGAGGGCGCTTGCTTTCATCGGTTTGTCGAAATCAGAAACTGAGCTAACAACATAGCCATCAAACTCGCGCTCGTTCGCATCGAAATTTGCAAGCCAAGTTGCAGCATTCTTAATTGTCTCAATTGAAGAATCAACATGCGGGTCGCGATAGGTGTAAAAACCGGCACTTCCATTTTGTGCAGCACCAAAACCGCAACCATAGGCGCCAGCTTGAACGCGAATTGTGTTCCAAAGATAGTCGTAACTCAGCACTCGCGAGGCAATCGCCCAGCTGCCGCTAAATTCTGGCATGTTTTGCAAAAGATTAAGGTTGCTGCGAACCGCCGTGAACGTGACATCGCTTTTAACAGCGAATGCCTCGTTTGCAAAGCTTGGCTTAAAATCACTAGCGCACACTGGCAATTTGTCTCCAGTTGCCCAGTCGCTCTTGTTATTCAAATTCATGCCCGACATAAATTGCTGCAGCGAAGCATCATCAGCGCAATCACTAACAATGACCTGGCCTGTGGTGATTTTTTTCAGCACCTCACTGCATTTTTCTGCAATGCGCGGAATGCTTTCATCAAAATTGTCACATGCGTCACACAGAAACTGGAACATTGTGATGCCCGACATAGTTTCCTCAACGCTTTGACGCCAAGTGAGAGTCGATTCTGCCCTTCTTCTTGCAAGAGCATGACCGCTGTTAATCAATGCTTCCTCGGTGCGAATCTTAAGCGACATTAAAATTTGGCCCAAGCGCTCGGCATTATCAAAAGAAGGCGTGGTCAAAATGCTTCCAACCAGGTTTGCAGCTTCGCTTGCGTTGCGCGAAAGACACGAGGTGCCAACCTTGAAGAGATTAACTTTCTCATCATCTTTTGTGACAGGAATAACGTTTTTGAAATTCAATTTGCCAAACAACCTGCGCGAATCCAAATGAATTTGCTCAGCCGTGAAATCCTCGGTGTCGAACTTGCCCATCAAGAGGGTCAAAAGCGAAAGATAGGGGTAGTCCTGCGCATCGATTTCCGAGCAATCGAAATAAACGTTGAAATAGTTGAGGCCCGAACTTTGAATCTCGTTATGACGCAGAAGTTTGAAGCCGTCGCTATCACTGACCTCAAAGTGGCGCTTCTTAACTGAATCGTTAACGTCGGAACGCTTGAGATGGGGCAATTTTGCGACATCCTCAGGCGGATCAGGCGCTTGCTGCAACTCATGAAGTTTCTCAACTTCTGCTTCAATGTGCGAAATCTCATCGCTGCTAAGCTTAGCTCCAGCAGCTTCTGCTTCCTTTTGAGCAGGAACAATTTTTGCTTTTGCGACTGGCGCACCCGACAAGAAATAGTTCTTAATCAGCTCCTCAAAGCCGCCATTGTCAAGCATCTCTCGAAGCTTTTTGAAATAGGTCTCGAACTTCAGAGCATCGGTTGGCATATAATCATCATAAAGCCAGGTAGACAGTGTATCCATTGCATAAATGACACCGTCAGACGTGCCAAAATTAAACTCACGCATGACAAGTTCCGTGTGGTCAATTGATGCACGAATCAAGTCAGCATCGACGCCGTTTTCTGCCCAATCTTTCATGAAAGACAGAATTTCTTTCTGCATAACTTCAAGAGCATCGTCGCTTTTCACAGCCTGACACATGAACATCAACGAAGGTGTCTCGATTGGCTCGATTAGCGAGACTGAAAAATCTTGAGCGACGCCTGTTGCCAGAAGTTGCGCTTTCAAAGGCGAGACGTTCGATGACATGACCGCGTCCATGAGAATGTCAATTGCATGAAACGTTACAACGTCGGTTGCAGGGCAAATCTTAAAAGCAATTGCCTGCGGAGCCGCGTCTTCAGAAACATCCATTTTGATTTCTGCAAGTTCAGGATTTACAGGCGCATGGTCGTTAATAGCAAAAGGCTCTGGAGCTTGGCGCTCGCCCGCGTCAATCTCGGCCTGAACAGGCAAAAGATAATCTTCAGAAATCACGCGCAGGAACTCATCGGGGTTCAAATTACCGTATAGCTGAATGTAGGAATTACTTGGCGAATAGTGACGAGCATGCGTTTTAAGGAAGTTCTCGTAGGTGAGATCTGGAATGTTTTTCGGGTCGCCGCCTGACTCAAAAGAATAGGCAGAGCCAGGGTAGAGTCGCTCGCAAATCGCATCAAAAAGCACTGAATTTGCATCGGAAAGTGCGCCTTGCATCTCGTTGTAAACGACGCCAGAATATTTCAAATTGCCGTTCTCGTCGGCCTCTTTGTGCCAGCCTTCCTGCAGAAAAATCTCTTCCGAAGAATAGATTCGAGGGTTAAAGACCGCATCGAGATAGATGTTCATCAAGTTCAGAAGGTCTTTTTCGTTAGTTGACGCAACAGGATAAACCGTCTTGTCGGGGAAAGTCATTGCATTCAAGAAAGTTTGCATCGAGCTCTTCAGCAGGTTGACGAAAGGCTCCTTGACAGGGTATTTCTTCGAACCGCAAAGAACGCTGTGCTCGAGAATATGAAAAACGCCCGTCGAATCCTTCGGAGGCGTCTTGAACGAAATCGAGAACGATTTGTCTTCGTCATCGTTCTGCAAAAAAAGCAAACGTGCGCCCGTCGCTTCATGCTTTAGGACCCACGCTGTGCCATCAATTTCTTTTAAGTTTTCTTTGTTTACCAGGCAGAAACCATGCTTTTTCGCTATGCTTTCAACATCCACCTTAAAAATCACCTGAGCTTTCTATTTAAAAACTAGACAGAATTTGCGTCTGTTGCAACAGATTTCGACCCGCTAGATTCGCTTTTGGTCGAAGATGAGGAGCTTGAGCTTGAAGAAGAGTTAGAGCTGCTCGAGCCAGAAAGTTTCGTTGCGTCATCAAGAGTGATTTCGTTTCCGAGCCACTTCTTTTGGATGACTGCAACTGTTCCGTTGTTTGTCAATTCAGTGAGCGCAGCTGAAACTGCGGAATAAAGTTCGGTGTTTGATTCGGCAACTGCAGCGGAATAACCCGAGGCAGAACCAATGATTGCAACGATTTCGACATCTATCTCAGCTTTGCTTGCAGCGTATGTTCCAAACACAGCGTCGGCTGCAACATAATCGGCTTCGCCGCTTTTGAGGCTTTGGAATGCCGAAGCAATGTCAGAAGAAGAAACGAGCGAATCGCTGCTGAAAGTGTTTGTTACGCTCCAAGCGCTCTTAGAAGAAGCTTGAGCTGCGATTTTAGTTGTTGATCCAACAGTTGGTGCGCTCGCATTTGAGCTCTTAAGCTTGAAAATTGCTGTTGCTGTTGGGATGTATTCTGAGGTGAGTTTCAAGCCAGAAGAAGACTCGCCGTTCTCAACGCCAAAAGCAACATCAACTGTTCCGTTTGCGATTGCTTTTGCAGGGCTTGAGCCAGTGTCAACGATTTGAAGTTTTAAGCCCAATGAATCGGCCACAGCCGCTGCAAGGTCAACGTCAATTCCGATGATTTTTGAGTTGCCCATTCCAGCAAGCGGAGAAAGCGAAGTGTTAACGCCAACGCGAAGCGTTCCGTTTTCGCCGATTGTAGGGGAAGTTACAGTTGAGCTTTTTAGTTCAGGTGCCGAACCAGAATTTTTAGAGCATCCAGTCATCGCAAGCGCAATAGCGCAGGCACAAAGCACACTCACAACGGTCACTAGGACTCTTGAAAAACTTCTATTTCCGACCAAAATCGCCTCCAAAATCCAATTTAGCGCTTCCTCATTTGACCTAGTCTTTGCCCCCACACTCGCGCACGGGACCATTGCTTGCGCTGCCGGTCTCTCGCCTGCCAAGCCCTTTGCTTGTAAAGTAAACAGGCGGTGCGACTTATCCCTAGAATACGCCATGCTCATGCCAAAAAGGCAATTACGTGGGTCCTTTCGACCGCATCTGCCGTGGACTAGAGAAGATAAATCAAAGTAAAAACTCTTCTCGCAACTACAAACATGAAGAAGCTAATTTATTATAGCAAACCGCAATTCTCGCCTTCCGCCTGCACCCGCGCATAATACAGCCGGTTTACTAACCCTGATAACATGACAAAAAGCTCCAAACAACTAACTGGATAACAAAACGAAAGCGAAAACGAAGCTGGGCTAGCAGATTTGGTCGAAAAAGAATTTCGCTAGCCTAGCGGCTGCGGAATTCTTTTGCAGGCCAAAGATGCAGTCCAGGTTCGTTTGCAGCGTCGAGTGCCCGCTTCCCGCGAGGGAAGCGGAACTATTTTATCTCCGTCCCCAATTTACATGGCAATTCAACATGGAAACGGCGGTCATATATTCGCTTGGCTCCGGATGAGAGCTTCGCTCTCATAAGTCGCCTGCGCGAACATATGCACCGCCTGTTTCCTGCTCGCACATTTACCTCCGTCCCCAATTTACAAATCCCCAAATTGCCAAAAGTCGCGCAACTTTCTGCGGAGAGACGGGCGTAACCTGGGCTTATGGATGTAATGCAGGCTACATATGAAACGGCGAAGGAATTGGTGTGGCCGACGCGCTGTGCTGTTTGTGACGAGCCCGGCTTTGTTTTATGTGAGGAATGCGCTGCTAATTTGCGCTTTATTGACCTTTGTCATGCGTGCAAAAAATGTGGAGCAAGCGGCGGCAAAGTTCAGTGCACCGAATGCAACGACATTATGGTTCTTGCTAATGGGTTTGCGGAATATCCCCTCGATCAATTTCGCAGTTGCTGCATCTTGAATGAAGACGCAAGAAAAATAATCACTGCCTACAAAGACAGAACTGAACTTCGGCTCGCTCCAGTGATTGCAAAAATCATGGCTCGCTATTTTGAGCCAGCCTGGATTCAGAAAAATGCACTCATAACCTATGTCCCTTCTTCAAAAGAAGCCCTGGTGCGGCGTGGATTTTCGCACATGGGGAAAATTGCAAAAGAACTCTCACTTCTCACAAATCTCGAAACAGAGTGCGTTTTCGAGGCACTTGCAACAAATGATCAGCGCGAACTGGGGCGCAAAGAGCGCGTCGTAAATATGGCTTCGAAGTTTAAAGTCAGAAAGGGTTTGCAAATTCCGCATGCATGCCCAATCGTAGTGATTGACGACGTGTCAACTACAGGTGCCACGATTATGTGTGCCGCAAATGCGCTGAAACGAGCTGGTTATGAGACGGTTTATGGGCTATCTTTTGCCCGAGTGATGAATTGATTTGCGCTGCTTTATTCCACAGATTTATCTTTGAGAATGCGAATTGCTTCTTGATAGCCGCCGGCGCCGTGATTCAAGCATTTTGAAACGCGGGCGATTGTTGTGGCAGAAGCGCCTGTTTGCTTTTCGATTTCTGAATAGGAAACACCGTTGTCGAGAAGCAGTGCGACGTTTAGGCGTGAAGCGAGGTCACCGATTTCTTTGTAGGTAAAAAGGTCCTCTAGCAGGTTACGAACAAAACCCTCGTTGTCTGCCCGAACGAGCAAATCAACGAGGGTATCAATCTGTTCTTTTTTATCCATTATTTGGTTATAACAGAAAACACGCCGCTAGATGCGTGTCAAGTTTGGCGCGTGGCACCAATTAAATCTCAAAATTCCAGTCAGCGTGAGCGTTTACATGACCCCAAAGAACCTCGAAGAATTGCTTCTGAAGCTTCTCGGTAACAGGACCGCGAGCGCCGCTGCCAATTTGGATGCCGTCGATTTCAGCGACTGGAGTGAGCTCAGCAGCACTGCCTGTCAGGAATACTTCATCAGCAGTGTAGAGGTCGCTTCTAACAAGTGAGCTGAATTCGAAAGGAATGTCGAGGTCAGCTGCAACATGGATTACGCTGTCGCGAGTGATGCCCTCGAGAAGACCGTCAGAAATTGGAGGAGTCTTCAAAACGCCGTTCTTGACGATAAAGAGGTTCTCGCCTGTGCCTTCGCAAACTTTGCCAGCTTCGTTGAGCATTACTGCCTCTTCGTAGCCGTGCTCTTTAGCCTCGAGCTTTGCAAGAAGGCTGTTGAAGTAGGAAGCCGTTGCTTTTACAGCAGGTGGAATTGCGTTTACAGAACGCTGGCGCCATGAAGAAGTGCCCATCTTGATGCCCTTTGCAAGAGCGTCGTCGCCGAGGTAGGCTTCCCAAGGCCAAGCTGCGATGATAACGTCGGTTGGTGAACCAGTTGGGTCAACGCCCATTGTGCCGTAGCCGCGATAAACGAGTGGGCGAATGTATGCGCTCTTGAGGTTGTTTGCGCGGCAAAGCTCGAGAGTTGCGTCAACGAGCTCGTCAACTGAGAATTGCAAATCCATCTTTGCAATTTTTGCGCTGTTGTGCAAGCGAACCATGTGATCATAGAGACGGAACACCATTGACCTGTCGCTGTCTGGGTCTTTGTACATTCTCAAACCCTCGAAAACGCCGCTTCCGTAGTGCAGGGAGTGCGACAAAACGTGTGTCGTTGCCTCTGCCCATGGAATTAGCTCTCCGTTTTTCCAAATGAACTCTTGCTCTGGTACTGCTGGCATTCTTCGTCCTTTCTCGATCTCTAACACGATGTCAATCAATGAAGTTTGACATTAATTTAAATATTGTTTTTCTATTTTATGACTTCAATTTGAATGATTTGCAAAAGGTTGAATATTTTACTTAAGCGCAAAAGACCGCCGAGCTGTTACACTCGGCGGCTGTTCTGCAAAGTTCTGTGAGTCAAAAGGAAGATCTTTAATTTGGAGGGCTCTTCCTAGTGTTTAATTCCTACGCGTAGAAAAGAATCTCGTTGTAGGTTGGGCATGGCCAATATTTGCGATCGGTGATGATCTCAAGCTCGTCAACCTGTGCTCTGAGGTCCTTCATGATAGGAATTACGATGTCGGCGTACATATCAGCCTTCTCTTGTGCGTCCTCAAGGTCGCGTGCCTCATGATGCTTAACGTGAAGCAGGTCGCAAAGCTCGTGAATCTTCTCGGCGCCAGTAGCAATTTGCTCGAAGCGTTTGCGTTGTCCAGCTGCTTTGCCTTCGCCAAGAACTTTCTCGATTGAAGCGATTTCCTCAGCAAGCTCTGCTGCATAGGCCTCAATAGCTGGCAAGTAATCACGACGAACCATGCGCTTCATTGTGCGGCACTCGATGTTCATAATCTTGCAGTATTTCTCGAGCTTGACGTTGTAGCGACAATCAACCTCTTCTTTGTTGAGAACCTTGAATTTGTCAAAGAGCGCATATGCTTTATCTGAAACATAGGCAGGCAGTGCTTTTGCAGTGTTTGGAAGGTTTGAAAGACCGCGTCTCTTTGCTTCTTCCTCCCATTCCTCGGAATAGCCGTCGCCGTTGAAGATGATGCGTTGATGCTCGGTGAGAGTTTGTCTAATCCACTCTTTGCAAGCAGCTGTGAACTCGTCGCCAGTCTTGCCCTCAAGGTCGTCAGCAAACTTGCTCAGCGAGTCAGCCATTGCAACATTGAGAACCATGTTTGTGTCGCTCAAATTTTGGTTTGAACCAGGCATTCTGAACTCAAACTTGTTGCCAGTGAACGCAAATGGGCTTGTTCTGTTGCGGTCAGTGTTGTCCTGATCGAAGTTAGGAAGAACGTCAACGCCCAGGTCAAGCTTAGTGTTGCTGTTGCTGTGGTAGTCATCGCCAGCAATGATTGCGTTTACAACGCGGCCAAGCTCGTCACCAAGGAACATTGAGATGATTGATGGAGGAGCTTCGTCTCCGCCCAAGCGGTGATCGTTTCCAGCGCTAGCAGTTGTCATGCGCAGCAAGTCTTGGTACTCATCAACAGCACGAACGATGCAAGTGAGAACGACCATGAATCGAAGGTTCTCGATTGGGTCATCGCCTGGGTCAAGCAGGTTTTTGCCGTCAGCTGAAATTGACCAGTTGTTATGCTTACCAGAACCATTGATGTGGTCGAATGGCTTTTCTTCCTCAAGGCAAACAAGGCCGTGACGTGAAGCGATGAGGCGCATCAGCTCCATTGTGATGAGGTTTTGGTCAACAGCACGGTTTACATTTGTAAACATTGGAGCAAGCTCGTGCTGGCAAGGTGCAACTTCGTTGTGCTTTGTCATTGCAGGAACGCCAAGCTTCCAAAGCTCTTCATTGAGCTCTTTCATAAAAGCAGAAACTGTTGGTCGAATTGCGCCGAAGTAGTGCTCTTCAAGTTCCTGACCTTTGCACGGTGAGTAACCAAACAGTGTGCGTCCACAAAGAACGAGATCAAGACGCTTTTTGTAATCTTCCTCAGAAATCAGGAAGTATTCCTGCTCAGCACCAAGAGTTGGCATAACGTGCTTTACGTCCTCGCCGAAAAGTGCAAGTGCGCGTTGTACCTGCTCTTTCAGAGCCTTGTTGCTTCGAAGAAGAGGAGTTTTCTTGTCGAGAGCTTCGCCGTTGTAGGAGCAGAAAGCTGTTGGAATACAAAGAACTTCGTCTTTGATGAATGCATATGATGTTGGATCCCATGCAGTGTAACCACGAGCTTCAAATGTTGCACGAAGGCCGCCACTTGGGAAAGATGAAGCATCAGGCTCGCCCTGAATGAGAGCCTTGCCTGAGAAGCGCATGATGACGTGGCTGTCGTCGACTGGGTCGATGAAGCTGTCGTGCTTCTCACTTGTGATGCCACTCAAAGGTTGGAACCAGTGTGTGTAGTGAGTTGCGCCGTTCTCGATAGCCCATTCTTTCATTGCGTGAGCAACAACATTAGCGAGGCTTTCGTTGATTGGCTCGCCATCGTCAATGGTTGTCATGAGCTCTTTGTAGGTGCCTCTTGGGAGGTATTCCTGCATTGTGATTCGGTTAAAAACTAACGAACCGTATATTTCTTCTACCTTGCTCATAAATCCTCCTTATGAATGAAATAGATTGTCCGATAAAGTTTTTTAGGATTTGTAAAAACAAAACCAATGACTGTCATTACTTACAAAGTTTAGCATTTAGCCATGGCGAACTTGAACTAGACGTGTTAGCTGGGCGTTTGTTATTGATTCTTAACAATTTCAAAACACATCTGAAACAAAAATAAGAAAAGCCCCGGCGTACCAGGGCTTTTGTAATTGATATTTGCGAAGTGCAAATTAACGCTTTGAGAACTGTGGGCGTTTGCGAGCCTTTTTCAGGCCGTATTTCTTTCTCTCAACAACGCGAGCATCTCTTGTGAGATAGCCAGCTTTTTTGAGTTCGCCTCTGTAGTCGCCAGCCTCAAGAAGAGCTCTTGCGATGCCAAGACGAAGAGCGCCACTCTGGCCGCCAACGCCGCCACCATTGAGTCTAGCAATAACGTCGAAGTGACCTTCTGTGCCAGTTACTGTGAATGGTGTAGTAGCAAAGTCGAGAAGTGATTGGCTTGAGAAATACTCAGCGCCTTCACGACCGTTGCAAGTTACTTTGCCTGTTCCTGGGACCAAAGTTACACGAGCGATAGCATTCTTTCTTCTGCCAGTGCCGTAGTATCTAGCCTCTGTATTAGTGTTTGCCATTTAACTATCCCTCCAGCTCTATCTTTGTTGGGTTCTGTGCAGCATGTGGATGCTCTGGGCCTGCGTAGACCTTGAGCTTCATGCCCTGCTTTCTTCCAAGTGTTGTCTTTGGAAGCATGCCTTTCACAGCACTCTCGATAACTCTTTCAGGATGCTTTTCGATAGCAACCTTAAATGTTTCCTGTTTGAGTCCACCAGGATGGCCTGTGTGATGGCCGTAAACTTTGTCTTCTGCCTTTTTGCCTGAGACCTGGACCTTCTCGGCGTTAACGACAATGACAAAATCTCCAGTGTCTACATGAGGTGTGTACTCAGGCTTGTTTTTGCCGCGCAGAATGTTTGCACAAACAACTGCAAGACGACCAAGAGTCTGGCCTTCAGCGTCAATCAAGACCCACTTACGCTCGACCTCACCAGGTTTTGCACTATAAGTTTTCATTGTTTACCTTTCTTTATGCTTGCTAAAAACAGATTACGGGGCTCTTTTTAGCAGTTAACTATTCTAACACTAAAGAAAGGCTGTTTGAAAAATTTAGCCTAAAGGTCGCGAACGATTTCCATGACGAAGTCGGCCGATTCCATCAAACGCTCTGACTCTACAGAATCGGAATTGTCGAGTTTGTCGGCCATGTAGGCTGGCTTGCCGTTCAAGACGCCTGCTACATGCACACATTTGAAGCCGCGATCGTAGAGCTTTGACGCAATCGAGTTCGTCCAATTCATGCTTGCAGAGCCCAGGTTCTTTCCAATGAGCTTCGCGGAATTTCTTGCGCATCTCTTCATGCGAGCGTTAACCTTGTGTGTTTTGTAAACGCCGTCTTCCTCGACAAGAGCAATCTCGCCTGCGCCCAAGCCATCCATAACAATAAATGTTGCGCCTTTGAGCTCATCGGCATGATGTTCCATAAAGGACGCCATGCCAGAATGGTTTGAAAGCTCAGCGCCGAGTGCTACACACCAGACCTCAGCTGTAATGTCGTTAGTTGTGAACTGATAAATTGCGTCGCGTGAAGCTTCCTGCTGAGCATATTCATCATGACCTTCATCAGCCGAAACAATCACAGCACCGCCGTTCCAATCGTCATCGTCCTGGAAGCTTGACCAGTCGCCACGATCCTTGCCAACTTTTCTTGCTTCCCAGTTTTCGTCAACGCCAATTGACTCCGAGAATGAACCTTCGTCGGTCTTCTTTTTCTTACTGAAGAGTTTGCCAAAGATTGACTCAGCATGAGTGTCAGGAATGTCAACATAACCAGGGCCAGCTACAGCGCCCGATTGAGTTGCGTCGACTGAAAGCTCTGAGTCGTCGGCGTCATAAACATAGATGTCATCGTCTCCATCGTTTGCACGAATGAGGTCTTCATCGGTGATTGGAGCAAATGAGCCAGTTGCCTCACCAACACCAAACGCACCAACATTAGACACAGCTTTTTGCTGCTCGACAGGGTCAATTACGGCAGTTAAAGAAGGAAGCTCGGTGCCAAGGCGGTCGACAGCGCTCTTTCTCTTCTGCTCCGATTCCTTTTCGAGGTTCTCGTTAATCTTTTTGGAATTCAAAGCGCCAGTTAAAGAAGGAAGCTGGATGTCGCGCTTCTTGTGCGCTGGCGCAGCTGCATGCGAATGGGCAGCGCTTGCCGTTGGCGCAGGGGCAGAAGGAACAGCTGGGATAGCTGCAGAGTCAACCTTTTGAAGTGGTTCGGTTCTGCCTTCGTTTAGATAATCAGCATCGGTAATTTCAACGCCATACTCTGGCTCGAGAGGTCTGAGCGCTGGAATTGAATCAACATTTACGCGTCGTGCGTTAACTGCAGGAGCAGGTTCTGCCTGCTTTTCCTCGTGAGCTTCGTGAGCCTTTGCAGTTGCAGTTTCGTAGTTTTCTGCTTCAGTGTAAGTTGAAAGAAGGCCAGTAACGCCGCCATTTTGTGGGGCAGGAACAGGTGCTGGAGCTGGAGCTTCAGGCTTTGCAACCTCAACAGGTGCTGGCTTGGTAGCAACTTCATTGTCGATTACCTTAACTGCAACATCGGCATCATGTGCAATTTGTTCAGAAGCAGAAGTTTCTGCACCTTTGATTTCATCTTGAATTGCTTGCAACTTTGACTGTAGGTCGTTCGTTGCAGGAGCAGATGCTTGAGCTGCAGCAGCCTCGCGAGACTCTTCGGCTTTTTCCATAGCCTCGCCAAAGACCGACTTTTTGACTGCACTCGCATTTTGGTTTCCACGGTTGCCAGCCTTCTGCAAACCAGCCGAGAACCACGAAGGAACGGAAGGGTCAGCTGCTGGAGCAGGCTCTGGAACAGCCGCAGCAGCAACTTCAGCAGCAGCTGCAAAAGCGTCTTGCACTGAAGAAGCAGGAGCGTTTTGAACTGGTTCGCTAACGCCTGAAATTTGCTCCTGGTAGTGAGCGTCATATGGTTCTTGCCCGTCATAAATTGATGCTGGCTCTGCATAATAATCGTCAACTGGAGCAGCGGAATCAGAAGCGTAGCTCACTGCATCAGCAGGTGCTGCTTGAGGTTCATAGCCCTCAACACGCGATTTATCATAGAAAAGGCTTGCGACATAGGAGTCGGCAGGAATTGAGCTTTTCTCGCCTGCCTCCCACTCGACGCTTGCGCCTTGTGGAACAACGCCAGCTTGATAGGCCTCGCGGCGGCCGTGAATAACTGGAGTGTCACCACCCGGGCTATAAACACCAGTGGTGATGCGCTTTGCAACATCGAGCATGACACTAACTGATGCAGCGTTATTGTTTGCACCATCGTTGTATTTTGCAGTTGTGTGCATGATGAACGTGACAATTTCAAGGGCAGCAGCAATGATTCCAATCGCAATGAGAATAGTCGAGAAAATTCCTGGTGCGAACAGGGAAATCAAGCATCCCAAAACAAGAACGCCAGCAGCTCCAAGCTCGAATTTCTTTACATATCCGAGGTATTTAAAAATTGAGTCGCCATATTCAAACTTGCATTTTTCTGAATCGTAGTTAGTAATCAGAACGATCTTTTTGCGTCTTCCACCTGCAGGTTCGCCATCAGGAGTCTTTACTGCGACTACGTTTTGGCTTGGTGATTTTCCGATGTATTTTGCAAGTGAGAAAATGTCGAGTTCATTGCAAATAAAGAAAGCAGCTGCTGCGATTGCAAGCACAAGCCACGCAATTGCAAAGCTTGGAAGCGCAATTGCAAAAATGCCAGCAAAAGCCATCACGGCTGCAAGGATGATTCTGTAAATTTCTGGATTTCCAACGGCGTCGAATTCTTCGAGCTCAACGTCAAAATTAGTTTCAGACTTGAAAAGCTCTTCTATGTGAAGGGCAGCTTTTTGTTCTTCGTCGGTGCCTACCGGGCGCGCGCCAACTTCGTTAGCAAGGAAGTCAACGCATTCACGCATTGTTGTCATAATAACCCTTTTCAATCTGCCTGCGTTAATTAGGCATATTATAACCCACGCAAGAAAAGCGCATTAAGAGCGCCCAGCAGTCGAAGTTTATGAGTGCGAACTGAGGTTTTGCGCCTGCAACCGCGAAAGCCGCGAAGCATTTTAAGCCATCATTTATATATAGCTAATCAAAAACCTCAAAGTTAAACGAAGAAACTGCAAGCAGGGTTCATTTTGCCAAGACTAACAAAGAACCTGCGGAAAATGATTATTCGTAGTTGTGACTTGGGTCGTGATCAAGGTCATCAAAGCGAGTGAACTCACCTTTGAAGCCGAGAGTGATGTCTTTAGTTGGGCCGTTTCTGTGCTTTGCGACCTGAATGACTGCTTCGTTGAGCGCTGGACGATTGTCAAGCATCGCCTCTTCCTCGTCCATTGAGCGGTCGATAAAGATTACGATGTCGGCGTCTTGCTCGATAGCGCCCGACTCACGCAGGTCGGAAAGCTGTGGACGCTTGTCTTTCTTTCCACGAAGCTCAGTGCCACGGTTTAACTGCGAAAGTGCGATTACTGGAACGTGAAGTTCCTTCGCAAGAACCTTTAAACCGCGAGAAATCTCAGCAACCTCAACTGCACGGTTGCCGTCACGACGAACAATTGGAGGCGACATGAGCTGCAGGTAGTCCACAACAACTAGGCCCTTCTTTTTCTTGCCATCGATGTGGCGCAACTGACGGCGAGCCTTTGCTCGACATTCAAGAATTGACAAGCCTTCTGTGTCATCAATTGAGAGATCTAACGCAGAAAGTGCGGTTAGAGCAGGGTTTAATTGCGACCAATCATCGGCTCCAATGGCTCCGCTTCTCAATTTTGAAAGTTGCACTCCAGCCTCGGAAGAAAGGATTCTTTGAACCAGCTGCTCTTTCGTCATTTCCAATGAGAAGAAAACAACCGAGGTGCCTTTCTTAGCCGACTTAGTTGCAAGGTTTAGAGCAAACGATGTTTTACCAACGCCAGGACGCGCAGCGACAACGACAAGGTCGCCAGGTCGAAGGCCATTGAAAAGCTTGTCGAGGTCAGCAAATCCAGTTGGCACGCCAAGGAACTCACCTTTGCGACCCTGAATTGCCTCAAGTTCGGCTTTCACATCGGAACAAATTTCTGCCATTGATTGAAAATCGCTCGAGACGCGCTTTTCTGTAACTTTGAAAAGAGTTGACTCTGCCATGCCCACAACCTCTGCGATTGAGTCAGGGGCATCGTAGGCCAGCGCATTGATTTCAGCAGCGGCCGTAATGAGGTCACGCTGAATAGATGTTCTTTTTACGATTTCAGCATGCTTTTTGACATTTGCCAAAGCGTTGTGATTTTGGAGAAGTTGCCCGATGTAGGCCTCGTCGCTTGGCTGGGAAAGTTTTCCCGAGCACTTCATTTTGTCAATGACTGCGACCGGCTCGCTTCTCTCGCCATTCCTAACAATTTCAAAAATAGCCTCAAAAATGTAGCGGTTGAAGATGTTCTTGAAGTTGCTAGGCTGCAACATGATGCAAATTTCATCAGAAATTTCTGGCTTGAGCAGGCAAGCAGAAAGGACCGACTTTTCGGCCTCTAAATTACCAGGAAGCTCCCTGTTCGTTACATCCGAATAGGGAGCTCCCGCAGAGTTACTGTTAGAAGAAGCAGGCAATTTAGCCTTCTGTTACCTCAGCTGCAGCTGCCTCTTCGACAACTTCCTCAGCTTCAGCAGCTTCTTCTTTTACCTCAGCTTCAGCCTCAGCAGCGAAGCCCTCGCCACCAACGAGAACTGTTACAGTTCCGCTGATTGCGCGGTAAATGTTGACTGGTACTTTGTACTCACCAACAGTCTTGATTGGCTTTTTGAGTTCAATTCTGCGACGGTCAACTTCAACGTCATGCTCTTCTTTGATTGCGTTTGCAATCATTGCAGCAGTTACAGAACCGAAGAGAATTCCCTCTTCGCCAACCTGAGCCTCAACATGAACTTTGATGTTGTTGAGTTTTTCTGCGAGCTCGTTTGCGTTGTTAACGCGCTCGTTTTCACGCTTCTCGATGTTAGCGCGACGCTGCTCGAGCTGCTTCAGGTTGCCCTTAGTAGCCTTTACAGCAATTCCCTGACGGAGCAGGTAGTTGTTTGCAAAACCGCGAGCGACATTGATAACATCGCCTTCGCCGCCACGACCCTGCAACTCTTTTAGCAAAATAACTTGCATGGTCTCTCCTTATCTCTTGCGACGGCCACCGCGACCAGCAACTGTTACCTCGCTGTATGGCAGAAGAGCCATAACGCGAGCGCGCTTGATAGCTGCAGCAATCTCTCTTTGATGTTTTGTGCAAGCACCAGTTACACGGCGAGGTTTAATTTTGCCGCGCTCTGATGTGTATTTTTTAAGCATATCAACGTTTTTGTAATCAACATGCTCAATGCCCTCTTTGCAGCACTGACACTTCTTAGGGCGTACTTGTCTTTTGTAATCGGCCATTGTTATCCCTTAATCTCTTTCAAAACTAAAAAGGAACATCCTCGTCATAAACAGAGCTGTCTTCATTGATTACTGGAGTAGCAGGTGCGGAAAATGCCTCTCTGCCAGGTGTTGCCTGGCTTCCTGACCCGCCCTGACGAGAACTCATCAGCTCGATTTCGTCAACAATGACTTCAATCTTGTTGCGCTTTTGACCTTCGGTCTCCCACGCAGAATAACGAAGTCGGCCCTCAATGGCAACTTTCATGCCTTTTTTGAGGTAGGGGCTAATGCCCTCTGCACGCTTGCCGAACATTACGCAGTTAATGAAGTTTGCGTAATCTTCCCATTCGCCTGTTGACGAATTTCTAACTCGATCGTTGACTGCAACTCCAATGTTTGCGACAGTCGTGCCGCCAGAAGTTGTTCTCACTTCTGCGTCACGAGTTAAATTTCCTGTAATTACAACTTTATTGATGCTCATAAAAATCCCCTTGTCTAACTATTTAGCTTCAGGGCATGCTGTAATCATGTGACGAACAACGTTGTCGCTAATTCTCAACACGCGGTCGAGCTCTGCGATCTGGTCTTCGTTAGCATGAAAGTTTACGAGTGTGTAGTCTGCTTCAGTCAGCTCGCCGATCTCATAAGCAAGTTTGCGCTTGCCCCAATTGTCAACGTTGTCAACTGATCCATTTTCCTCTTCGATTACGCCTGCAATACGTTTTGAAACTGCTTCGCGTGCGTCTTCTTCGAGTGTTGGAGAAACAAAGTACAGCAATTCATATGCCTTCATGAACTCACCTCCTCTGGTCTAAAATTCGGCCTCGGTTTGGTGTATGTGATTCCGAGGCAGGTAATAAAGCTTGTTCATTATAGCACAGAAAAAACATGCCCTAAAAACTACAATTTGCCTGTTAAGTTAACAATTCTCCTTTCATAATAACTAAACGCTTTTTCTACATTCAATAATTCGTCAAATTTACTGCGGGCCGATTACATCAGTAAATCAACTACTTAAAACTCTAAGAAGAATAGTGAAAGTTTTAATCACCCACGGCACCATAAATAGATGGTTGAACAGTGAAGTGAAAATGTAAGAACTAGTGTTTGAACAGTGAAGTGAAAATGTAATTGATTGACATGAATAGTGAACAAAACATTATTCGAAAGTGAATGAACAGTGAAGCAACAATGATGCTAGAGTGCATGAACTGTGAAAGCGCAAACTAATAAAAGTGAAAGAACAGTGAAACTTTTGACCAAATAAAAAGACGAACCGCAGCGCAATTCGTCTTAAATGCATTTATTTATGAAAAATTTTTTAGATTCTAAACTGGTTATTCCGTAAAGAAATTTGGAGCTTCGCCGAGAAAAATCAGTTCTTTGTCGAAGTTAAATTCAAGTTCTCCTTTTTCTGGATTTCCAGAAGATTTGTAGGGAAGAGCAATCGCATAACCAGTTCCCTCGCCAGGAAGAGCCCCTTCGCAAATCACGACGTCACGCTCGCCTGCTTCTGTCTCGACAAACCCGTCGTAGCAAAAAGCGTAGGAAACGGCGCCTTCGGTGGAGTTGACCTTCTCGATTGCTGTGTTAAAAGCGTCGTCGGCATCGTCGGCTACATAGGCCTCCATCAAAACCTGATCGCCTGCAACAATTGCAGTGAAAGGCGCAAAACCCTCGCCATGAACTGCTGTTTCCAAGATTTTTTTGCCCTCGGTTAAGGCGTAAACGATGTTATTCGTGAGATTTTCAGGGATGTCTTCGAACTCTACGTCACCAAGTTTGATGTCTCTGTCCTGCATGAAAGCACCTCGTCGATTGATAGTGGCGGAGGGGCAGGGATTCGAACCCTGGGTACAACAATCAGCTGCACAACGATTTTCGAGACCGCCGCATTCAACCGCTCTGCCACCCCTCCAAATTTAAAGAAGCGCTCGACAAACGCGCTGGCTGTTCGTCGAAATCTGGCGGAGAGATAGGGATTCGAACCCTAGATACCCTTTTGGGGCATACACGATTTCCAATCGTGCTCCTTCGGCCAGCTCGGACATCTCTCCACATGAAACTGCCTGCTAATTATAGCATTTGCAAATTATGCCACGAACGTTTTTAAGTAAACTAGTCATCGAGGAATTTTTTCAATAGATGTGGAGGAAAATCATGCGCAGAAGCGAAAGAGAAGTTAAAGAAATTAGCGAAATCAAAGCGATTGTCGATGAGTGCAAGGTGTTGCACTTGGCGATGCAAGACGAAGAAGGGCTCTACATCGTGCCGCTGAATTTTGGCTACAGTTTTGATGGTGACAAGTTTGAGTTTTACTGCCACAGCGCACGCAAGGGCAGAAAGATTGATGCAATTGCAAACAATGCCGCGGTCGCATTCGAGATGGATTGTGAGCATGGCCTCGTCGAAGCCGACAAAACTTGCGGCTACAGCTACACTTTTGCTTCAATCATCGGAAGCGGAAAAGCAATTCTGCTTGATGGAGAGGAAAAGAAGAAGGCGCTGACCCTTCTTATGAAGCATCAAACCGGCAAAGATTTTGAATTCAACGACAAACAAGTTGCTGCCGTTTCCGCAATCAAAATCGAAGTTGAAGACCTTTCTGCGAAAGCCCATCGCTCGCAAATTTACCTCCGTCCCCAATTTACAT
>JAUMVS010000156.1:886-3685 GCA_030530045.1 Phoenicibacter congonensis | reverse complement strand
GTAATCAGCTTGTTCTCACGGGTAACTTTCAACACCTGTCCGTTTTGGTTCAACGTGACAGGAAAGGCTGTCTCGTCCAGCTCATATCCGGTCGGCGCCTGAAACTCCTTACAGGTGTAGCTGCCCAGCTTCAAATCAGCAAATGTTAGCTTACCATTGGTACCGGTGTAACCCTCCGCGACTTGGCTTCCAGAGGCGTCGTACAGGCGGAAACCGGCGCCCTGAAGAGGCGATTTAAAATCCGCGTCCACCTTACTGATCTCTACACCGGCTTTCCCCAGCGCATTGGTGCGCGTTGCGGTGATATCCAATGCCGAAGCTGTAATAGTGATCGGGTACTTGGTGCTGTCCACCACATATCCGGAAGGTGCGCTGATCTCCTGATAGGTATAGCTGCCGAGAGGCAAATCAGAAAAGACCGCCTTGCCATTTGCGCCGGTGGTCGCATCAGCGATTTTGCTGCCAGCGCTGTCAAAGAGGCGATAGGTCACGCCTGCCAGAGCCTTGCCGGTGTCGGCGTCGGTCTTATTGATGGTCAGGGACCCCTTTTCTTCCACAATACTTACCTTAAAGTGAATGTAAGCAACTATGGGGTCCGGAATCTCTGTCAGCGCAGTACACGCCTGGTAGTTACTGCCATTGGAAGGTTCCAGCAGGACAGCCTCATCGCCATTTACATCCAAAGAGTAACCGTAATCACTGCTGATATAGCCGTTCAACTGCGCAGAAGCCGCCTTTGTAGCGGTCACCGTCAGAGTGTTGCCGCGCTGTGTGATATTCACACCGCTGATATTGCAAGTAAAACGAAACTCCGGAAGTGCGCCGTTCGTGTCTGTGACGGAAGCACTATACTGACTGCCGTCCCATGTCAACTCAATTGCATTTGCATCAGAGAGCTGACGCTGGTTCTTTACGGCAAAACTGGGAATGGTTCCATGTGACATAATCCTATCAATGATCATATCATAGGCAGCTGCAACACCATCGCCAGCGTAGTGAAACAGGCCCGCACAGGTGCTGTCGTACAGTGTATAGGGATATGTCGTGTCTCTGAAATCACATACGAACTCCCAAATGACGGCCTGTGTTGCCAGCTGAGCACAATCCGGATGGATGTTTCCGAAGCCATATGCGCCGCCATAGCCATACGCCATGGCCAGTGTGATGGCATATCGTTGGTCTGTCCGCAAGCTGCTCCAGCTTACAGAGGAATAGGAAAGACTTCCGCTTGCAGAACCGACACTTGGTTCCATGCAGTAAGCGGGGACAGTGCTGCCGCCACCAGATGGGGTGAAGTATTTCAGCTTTGTGCTGGTATAACTGCCCCAACCGGGGACCGGCGACTTGTCTTCGTGGTAGCGATATTCATTGCCGCCGCTGATGGTGCCTGTAACAGTGGCGGCATGGGCTGTAACGATGGACAGCCCCATAATTGCCACCAACAGACATATCAGCGTCAGAAGTTTAGGAAGGATTCTTCTCATAGGGTTCCTTTCTCTCCAGCACAAAGGGCAACAGTCTTTTTCGGTTTCCCTTTGTCGGAGCATTTATTTGAGGTCTTCTGTTGTTGGTCGCGGCTTGCAATAGATTCACAGGGTAGCGCAATCGTTGTAAGCCGCATGAGCGTTCTTAATATTATTTGCAGGCTTCACAAAGAGTAGAGCCTCTCTGTTGCCAGAGAGGCTCTTGTAACAAGTAGCAAAAGAAACTATTAAGGGTAATCAGGGTATGCAATGAAAAGGCACCCTTGCGGGGGGACCACGGGCCTGGACGCCAGGATCATGCCCAGTGATCCTGACAATGCCGTGCCGTTTATCATTGGAAACTGCGAACATAGAATATGATGGGGTCTCCTTATTCATAGGCTTTTTACCCGGCGAGGCGGCCGTAGCCACGATCCGCCTCGTCGATGCAGCGGTTGAGTATCTCGAAAAACCGCGGTGGCGTGAGTTCTGTATCCAGCCAATGCGTTGCGCGATAGGAATAGCAGCCGACATCATTATTGATGGCGTGGCTGCCCAAGACGCTGTGCAGGTTCAGCTCGTTGATGCGTTGCTGTGTTCTGGTACCACCAGGGTTGCGGATGGCCTTTGCCAGACACATGACCAGTAGCGGATGCAGCGGGGAAAACGAGATCTGCATATAGTACCCGCGATAATCCAAGGTCATGGATGTTTCATCTTCTGCTTCCACCGTCATATTGGCTCGGATCATATCCCGGGCGTTGTTGGCAAGCGTCGATCTCCGGACTTGTTCTTCTTTTGTCAATTCGTAATTAAGCATAATTCACCTTCTATCTCGGTAATGCGACATGTGTGATTGCGCCCCAGATTCGATTGGCCTCGTTGTTGATACCCAGTATCCGCACCGTTACACGGGCGCCTCTGGGCGGACGCCCTCGTTTGGGATAGCTGCACAAGCAATCGACGCCGCCATCCAACGCGACGAAAACTCCATTCATATCCACCATACTGACCGTGCCGACATATCGGTTTCCTACAACGTACCGACGAAGCGCTTTCTCATACGGGTTCTCACCCGCCTGCTTAATGGAAGCAGCGACCCGGATATGATATCGGTCGCGGCGGTCAATGCTCAGGATCTTGACCAGAATACGCTGTCCCGGCTGAAAATTATCCTGCGCATCCATCATCCGCTGATAGCTCAGTTCACGAAGGGGGATATAGACTTCAACACCGAACAGATCCACAAAGATCCCGGCGCGTATGACGGACACAACGCGTGCCTCAGCACAAATGCCTTCATAAAGGAGGTTATTCCCATCCCGATCCAAGCCGT
>JAUMVS010000156.1:0-876 GCA_030530045.1 Phoenicibacter congonensis | reverse complement strand
ATACCCATGATGATATAGTCCACTTCTGCCCCCAGACGCTTGGTGAGCATATAGTGCAGCACATCCTCCGGAAGCCGGCCACGAAAATCTTCCGGAGGTTCCACGGCTTCCTCTGCCGGAATAATAACCTTGATATCGCCATGATATATGACTGCAAGAGAACGTAACGGGTTGTCGGCGGGACGTTCGATGCCTTGGATGGTATCCGTCAGGATACGTTTGCTTTTGAGGGACTCCATCAAATCCAGCAAATCATTCCGCGCTTTGTCCTCCTCGGTTTCCACGGTTGGACGGGCGTCGATCGATACGACGGATGCCGGTCTGGCAGATGTAGTTCTGCGGGATGGTTTTACCGGTTCGACGACGCCGTCAGGTACCTCCTCGGGCTGTTTTTCCGTCTCCGTACCAGACTCACTTTTCTTTGCTCTGGATTTCCTGATCCGCCACGTCGGCGAGCTCCCTTCAGGCGGCGTTTCAGCCGCATCAGAGTCAGTCTGGGGAATCTGCTGGTCAGGTGTGTTTGAATGCATGGATCCTGAGCACACCTCACCAGGATTTTCATTTTCAATGTCAGTCTGGGGGATGATGTCCGGCAATGCATTGCGCGCGGCGTCTTCGGCCGGAATTCTGTCCTCATTCAACGGTTCAGAGTCAGTCTGGGGAATAAGGCTAGATTCAAGAGTGTCCTGCGCAGCGCTGAGCGCATCTTCCTGAACTGTTTCACTGTCAGTCTGGGAGAGCTGCATCTCAGCCATAACCTCATTCAGGCCGGACTCGAAAACCGCATCTTCCTGCGACGTAGTTGTTTTCTTCGTTGCCATTGTCTGCTCCTCCTTTTATTGCAATATAAAAGAACGCCCTTTTTAGAAGGCGTTC
>JAUMVS010000155.1 GCA_030530045.1 Phoenicibacter congonensis | reverse complement strand
AAAATGGTGGGCGATCGAGGATTCGAACCTCGGTAGGCATAGCCAACGGGTTTACAGCCCGTCCCCTTTAACCACTCGGTGCAATCGCCCATTTAAAAGGCCCAAAAATATGTGAAATTTTCAAGCTGCCGCTTACCCTCAATGAGCAAGCTGTATCATTTTATAAATTAAATCGCCAATCTGCAACTAATCAACGCAGCCGGGCGTGTCACTAAACCAAAAGTATGACTCTGCACGCTTGCAGCCCCATTTTATGAGCCAAAACGGCTTCATGTTATAATTCTTAGAGTTATACGCAATCGAAAGCTATTAAGCACGGAGGCATTGACCTTGAAAACTACGATTAGCGAGGCAAACATAATTAAGAAGGCAGGCGCGGTTGGCGCAAGTTTTCTCCTAGCAGCAGGCCTCACTGTTCCGGTTACACTAACCACTTCAATTGCTGCAAACACAGCAACTGTCGCATACGCTGAAGAAAGCGCACAAGAGCAAGCAGAAGCTGCGCTCGCAAAACTTCAATCACTTGAAAGCCAAATGGGCGAAGCAGAGAACGTCTACAACCAGGCGGTTATGGACAAAGAAGCTGCTGAGAAAAAAGTTCAGGAAGCTCAAACTCGCATTGACCAATGCAACGAGGAAATGAAAGCTAACCAGGCAAAACTTGGCAGCAGAGCAAAGAGCATGTACCGTTCTGGCTCTTCTTCAATGCTCGACCTCGTTCTTGGATCGACTACATTTACAGAATTTGCTACCAACTGGGGCATTCTTGAGACTCTAAACCAAAAGGATGCTGACCTGATCGCTGAGAGCAAATCGCTTCGTCAAGAAATTACAGAGCAAAAGGCAACTCTTGAAGAGCAACAAAAAATAGCTGAGCAAAAAGAGGCTGAAGCTGCAAAAACCTACCAAGAGTCGCAGTCATTAGTTTCTTCGCAGAAAGAAATTTATGACAATTTGAGCGCTGAAGCCCAGGCCGAACTCGAGGCAGCGCGTAACGCTCAAACATACGCAGAGCAGACAAACACTAACACCAACACTAACAACGGTGGCAGCAACGATGGTGGCGGAAGCTACAGCGGCGACAGCTCATCGCAGTCGGTTGACGACGGCACAGTTCTTGGTCGTGCATATGCCGAGGTTGGCAAACCATATGTTTGGGGCGGCGTTGGACCTAGCGGCTATGACTGCTCTGGTTTTGTTAGCTACTGCCTGACTGGATCGCACACACGCATCGGAACCACAACAACATTTATGGGCTACCCTCGCGTGTCTGACCCACAAGTTGGCGACCTGGTTGTAAACTCTGGCCACGTTGCAATTTACCTGGGTGGCGGACAAATTATTCACGCAGCTAACCCAAGCGCAGGCGTTTGCGTCACATCAATTTCTTGGATGGGCGGCGACTACATCTTCGTAAGATACTAGTCCCCCACTTCAACACAACTTGAAAACTTAGGCAGGCTTCACGGCCTGCCTTTTTTGTTGCCCCGGCACAAAAATGGTGACGGAGATAAATGTTTGGTTTGCAAATGGTGACGGAGATAAATGCGCAGCCAGTGGTTGATTCTGCAAATAGTGACGGAGATAAATTCTCGGCAAGGGTATCTTCTGCAAATGGTGACGGAGATAAAATATTGGAAAAATTAGGCAGGCTTCACGGCCTGCCTTTTTTGTTGCCGCGGCGAATAAATGGTGACGGAGATAAATGCGCAGCGAGTGACAGCTTCTGCAATTGGTGACGGAGATAAATGCTTGGTTTGCAAATGGTGACGGAGATAAATACTTGGAAAGGCGGAACTAAAAAGGTGACGGAGATAAATTATTTCAGCGGCTTTAATAAATGGAATATTCCGAATTTGTGGACGGAAAGAGTGACTGACGCTTGGCAAGTGTAGGATAATGAATACACCTGGCAATCCAAAGATGATTTGAGGTTTTATGTACAATTCGACACGTTCTGTAAATGTTAAAGCCACCGCAAAAAACGCTATTCGCAAAGGGCTTGCCGATGACGGGGGTCTTTTTGTTCTTCCGAATCTTGGCGAGGGTGAAAATCTCGAAAGTGCAGCGGCGGAAGGCGCGACTGACACGCAATGTTGCGACGTATTGATTAAGCTTGAACCGCAAGATTACCTGGGCAAAAGCTACAACGAGGTTGTAAAAACTGTTTTCTCTAAATTGCTGGATGATTTTTCTAGCGAAGAAATCAATGACTGCATAAAAAATGCTTACACGGGCACTTTCGAGAATGACGAAGTTGCGCCTGTGAAAAAAGTTGGGAATATGTTTGTGTTGGAGCTTTTCCACGGCCCGACCAGCGCATTTAAAGACGTGGCGCTCACGATGCTTCCCCAGCTGATGAGCAAATCGCTCGCAGTTAGCGGCAAGAAGGCGCTCATTCTCACTGCAACTTCGGGTGACACTGGCAAGGCGGCAATGAACGGTTTTGCCGACGTGGAGAACACTGCGATTTGCGTTTATTACCCGCATGGCGGAGTTTCTGCGGTTCAGCACATGCAAATGGCAACTCAAAAGGGCGCAAACGTTGATGTTTTCGCTGTTGAGGGCAATTTTGATGACGCGCAGCGCGGCGTAAAAGAGCTTTTCATGGACGAAGAACTGAATGCCTACGCTGCGGAAAAAGGCGTGGAGCTCTCGAGCGCAAATTCAATCAACATCGGCCGCTTGATGCCGCAAATCATCTATTACTTTAGTTCCTACGCCCAGCTCGTAAAAGACGGACAAATTGGTGACGGAGATAAAATTATCTTCAGCGTGCCAACTGGCAATTTTGGCGACGTTTTGGCTGGATACTATGCCTATCTGATGGGCTTGCCAGTCGAGAAGTTCATCGTCGCGAGCAACAAAAACGACGTTCTCGACGAGTTTATTAAGACGGGGACCTACGACGCAAACCGCGAGTTTTACAAGACGAACTCACCTTCGATGGACATTCTTGTTTCGTCGAACCTTGAGCGCCTGCTTTACTATGCTTCCGGTAAAAACACAGAAAAAGTTGCTGGATGGATGCAGGAGCTTAAAGAGAACGGAAAATACACAATCGACGACGCCACAAAAGGCGAGATTAGCAAGCTTTTCCTGAGCGGATCAGCAAGCGAAGAAAAGACGCTCTCAACAATTCACGAGGTCTATCAAGAGACGGACTACGTGCTCGACACGCACAGCGCGATTTCCTATGCGATTGCAAAAGAGTATGCTGACGCTGGGAAAACGGTAGTGAGCCTCTCGACCGCATCACCATACAAATTCCCACAAGCAGTCATGAGCGCTTTGGGCGAAGACATTACGGACGAATGGGAGGCGCTCGAAAAGCTTAAGGTCGCAAATAGCGACCCCTGCCCTGCTGCACTCGCGAACCTCAAAAATGCCGAGGTCTTGCACGACGCAGTCATCGAAAAGCAGCAGATGCGCGACACTGTAATTGCTGCGATTGACAAGCTAGCGGGATAAATCAAAAGGTGACGGAGATAAATTAAATTAACAAAAGCGCTCATTTGTAGGGCGCTTTTTTAGTGCCTAATTACAGTAAACCCGCCACTGAAAATCAAGAAATAGAGCTTCAAATAGCATCACGAACAGCATCGCTAATAAATAGTGACGGAGATAAATTATGTTTGCAATTGTTGCGCATGAAGATGCCCACAAAAAGGTGACGGAGATGCAATCAAAACGCAAGGACAAAAGGTGAC
>JAUMVS010000154.1 GCA_030530045.1 Phoenicibacter congonensis | reverse complement strand
AACCCGCGACCCCCACCTTGGCAAGGTGGTGCTCTACCAGCTGAGCCATGTCCGCGATTTGCTTGGTAACCTCAAGCGGATTATTATTCTACAACAACTATTTCATAGAACATTTGCAAAATTTAAAAAATTTTTAAAAATTTTTAAGCTTGGGTCTTCTTGTGATAGGCATACCAGTAAGCAAGGCCAATCAGGATAGCTCCACCGACGATGTTGCCAGGGATGCTAGCTGAGAGGTTGTAGAGAATGCCTGTGACGTCAACCTTAGTTGGGTCAGCAACCATTCCCATTGGAAGGAAGAACATATTTGCAACACAGTGCTCATAGCCGCAAGCAACGAATGCTGCGATAGGAAGAAGAATTCCGAGTACTTTATCAGCAATAGTTTTTCCTGCAAAGCCAATCCAAACAGCCAAACATACAAGCATGTTGCAAAGAATGCCGCGGAAGAAGATCTGAACCCAAGGAAGGTTGATCTTGCCAGCAGCTACTGTTGCCATGTTTGAACCGATTGTTGCATCGCCAGCTTTAATGCTTGCGATTCCTGCCATAGAAACGATGAACACGAGGAGCAAAGAACCTGCGAGGTTGCCGAGCAAAACGATAACCCAGTTCTTAAGCATGCCGCCCCAAGTGATTTTCTTGCTAGCGAGAGCCTGAACCATCAATGAGTTGCCAGTGAAGAGTTCTGCGCCGCAGCAAAGAACGAGAACGAGGCCTAGGCAAAAGCAAAGACCTCCTACAGCCTTCTTGACGCCAAATGACAGTGTTGGGTCGGCTGTAAATGTTAGGAAGAATGTTGCGCCAAATCCAATGAATACGCCAGCCAACATAGCCAGAACGAAACATTTGCCAGGATGCAGGGCAACCTTTCCAACTGCAACATTTTCGCATTTAGCTTCAGTTGCAGCAGGCGCTAAGCAGTCAGACTTAACACCTTCCAAATCTTGAACTTCAATTGCCATAATACCAATTCTCCTTTCATCCTCCATATGGCTTATTACCAATTAAAGCAAGCTAAAAGCTCATATAAATTTGAAGTGAAAAACCAGCCAGCTAAAAACTTAACTGAGCATTTAGCTTAACGAGGCGATTTCTCCCAAATCGTCTCCGTTAACCATAGAATAAAAAACTCGCTTAACCGATTCCCTCACATTCGGTGTGAGAGGTTCAAAAAACTCGGTGTGCGCAGGTTGGATTCCAATAAAAATTAAGTCATCGCAAGCACCCTCTAGCTGGGCTAACAGGTGAGCAATCGGCATAGAATGAGTGGTAAAAAGAAAGCTTGTTTTAACGTCTTCTTTTTTAATTGTGCGCACCGCTCCAGGCTCGAGGCCCATCTCTGCAGCATCAACCATAACAATCAATCCAGGATGCATTCTGCGCAAGTAACCAACCTCGTTTTCTGGAGTTTGGTCGCCTTCTAAAAGCATCCAGCCATCGATTGGATCATTGTTAAAAAGCTTTGCCAAATAGGGTCCTGCAGCATCATCGCCGCGAAGCACACTGCCAACTGTAAAGAGAACCTTACTTGGGGTCTCCTCCGGAAGGACAAGACCATCAATTTCTGCGTCAGATGTTACAGCAAACTCATCTGTCATCGCGTCACTCGCCTTGCTAGGCAATAAACTTGTGGCTCACGCATGATGTCATCCATGAGATTAATAAAAGCAGCCTTGAATTCGTAGTCATCAACTGCACGAATGTTTGCATATTTATCATCTTCAGGACTATGAGCGTGATTAAAGCAACCGTTAAACTTTGCAGAGCGAATTGCTTCTGCAAGCATTTCGGTGTCTTCTTTCATAATCTGAATTTCACCGAACTTCTCAATGCGCGTGAGCTTAAACTTTGCGTCGCCTTCTGGAAGAGCATCGCAAACGTTATCAAAGGCCTCACGAGAAAGAGCAAGCTTTGGCTCAAAGCAGTCAATTACGCCAGTGTTGTGCCCCATCGAAAGCGTGAAATACATAACTTCGCGGGCATCTTGTGGGATGTTTGCATTGTCTTCAACGAACTTCTTACCCAAAAGATAGAACACAACATCAGTAGCCGTCAGAGAATCCGTTGTGTGTACGGCATTGTCTCTGACGACTTCAGAATTTTCAGCTCTTAAATTGTTAGTTTGAAGAGTCACTTTTACGCAACAATCTTTGACTCGAGCAGCTTCTTTAAGTCAGTAAAGACTTCAGCTTTACGAGGGTCAGCCTCTCCAAGAATCAAAGCGTCTGCATTTGTAAGAGCATCGCCACCATTGTTGGTGAGAGCCTCCATAAACTCGTTAACGATTTGAGCGCCTGAGTAATAGCCGCTCATGAGACGAGCTTCGCGTTCAAACGCAACGCGAATTTTGTATGGAATATCAGGGAAAGTTGGTGGGAATGCAAAACCAGTTTCCTGATGATGTGACTCGTGAAGTTTCTGATCAAGAAGACCAAGCGTAATCGCAAAGCCATAAATGGTCTGAGCTGGCGTTGGAGGGCATCCTGGGATGTAAACATCAACTGGAACAATCTTGTCGGTTCCGCCCCAAACGCAGTAGTTGTCGTGGAAAATGCCGCCAGTGCAACCACAAGCGCCATAGGAAACAACAAGCTTTGGATCAGGAGCAGCTTCATATGCACGAATTCCAGGCATTCTCATGGCACGAGTAACAGCGCCAGTGTAAACTAGAATGTCAGCATGACGTGGAGATGGAGTGTTTTTGATGCCGAAACGCTCTGCGTCAAACACTGAAGTAATCGTTGCAAAAATCTCAATTTCGCAGCCGTTGCAACCACCACAGTCAACACGATAAATGTAGACCGATTTTTTGATGCTGTTTAAAAGCTTACCCTTAGCCTCAGCAATCTTATCATCGAGTTGCTTTTTGGTAGGTTGAAATTGAAGTGTTGGGAAATTATCTTCAATCATTATCTGCCCCCTCTCGAAGCGCGTTTTGCTGCAGATGCGTCGGCTTTTCTTCTGCAATCTTCACAAAGATCGCAAGAAGCAATGCCAGTTAATGCATTTCCACCAACGTGCTGCAAAATCTGTTTGCCATAGTCAACTTCTTTAGCCGAAGCATATGGTTTTCCGCAGCGCTTACATTTAGCGATTGGATATGCGCAGCTCTCAGTCAAATCTGGCTTGCTCATTACGGCTAGCTCAAACTCTTTTGTGAGCTCAATTGCGTCTACTGGGCAAACCTCATGACATCTTCCGCAAAAGATACAGCGACCATAAGAAATATCCCAAACAATGTTTTCATGCTTCTCATCGAGAGCCATTGTAATCGCGTTTGGAGGACATGCAATTGCACATGCGCCGCAAGCGATACACATTGCTTCGTTGTGCTCTGGTTTACCACGATAACCATCAGGCAAATCGAGCGGAGCAGCAGGATATGCAATTGTTGCGTCGCCTGCCCTGTTAATCTCTTTAAAAAGTTTACCGAATCCCATTTCTACACTCCCCCATCCTAGTCTTTCAATGGTGAATGCTTACGATCTACTGCATAATCTTCGAGCTGTTGCTTTGTGATTGTCTTCTCTTTATGAGTCTTGACATCGCAAATGGTTACACGGTCGGTGCATGAATAGCAAGGGTCCATTGAACCAATAATGACAGCAGCGTCAGAAACTGTGTTGCCTTGTAGTGCGTAGCGCAATACTGGCCAGTTAGAGTAGGTAGCAGCCTTAGCTCTCCAACGATAGACCTTTTGGTTGTCACCAGTCAT
>JAUMVS010000012.1 GCA_030530045.1 Phoenicibacter congonensis | reverse complement strand
TCATCAGACAAACCAGCTAGCAAATAGTCATCGTCGCTTGAACACAAGTAGGATCTGGCGTCAGGGCTTTCCCCTAACGCGACAACCGAATAGACGAATTCATAATCGTCGGTGGGTGAAGGAGTGCAACTCCACAAAAGCTGCTGAGTCAAGCTAGTTTCCTTCTTAAAACAAGCAAGCCAAATCTCAATTGCCTCGTGAAGTTTTAGAGCTTTTCTGCTCTCTGAAAGAGATTTCTTAGTTGAGCGACCATGAATTGATAACAGGCAGTTTCTAAAAGTTAAATCGTTTGAGCCAAGTAACAAATCATCAAGGGTTTCATCTTTTTCTAGCGCTTCAAAATCTGTAGAAGATGGCTCGTTTTCAGAAGCGTAAACAGGCAAAACTTCTGCACAATCACAATCATCAGGAAGTGCAGAAATTAAAGGGTTCCAAAATGCCTTTAAAGAATCAAATTCAGAGACAAGCCCGCAAGCTACAACGATGTCGCCTTCTTTAAAATCCACATATTCAAGGAATGGCTCAAAGAACTGAACGAGCAAAACACCAGTGTCATCACACACGGTGAACTGTTTGTAGGCATTATCGTTTTTAGATTTACAAACGCAGGCTTTTAAAACCTTGGCTTTGATTGTGCACCAGCACCCAGTTCTCGCCTCTCCAATCGGCTTGATTGCAGTGAGGTCAAGATACCTCACAGGAAGGCAGTTTAGAAGCGAGTTTGACAATTTACTCCAAAGAGAAAACTACTGGATAGAGAGGCTGGCCGCCAAAGTGAGGGTCTACCTCGATGCTAGGGTATGCATCTTCGATTTTCTCAACAAGGTCGTCACAATCTTCTTCACTGAAATCAATTCCATAAAGAAGCGTGCAGTTGTCGTAATCGTCAACGTCTTTGAGGCCAATCAAGTCAAGAGTGACTTGCTTGATGTCATCTCCAACGGAAAGAATCTCACCATCAAGAATGCCGATTACCTGGCCTGCTTTAATCTCGTTGCCGTTAGCATCATGAGAATCTTTAATTGCAGTTGTAACTTCGCCAAGAACAATGCTTCCAAGAACATCTTTCATAGCCTCGTAGTTTTCAGAAGCTGAAGCATCTTTGTCGAGCTGGAAGAGAGCCGAGAAAGCCTCTGGAACGCTCTTTGTTGGAAGAACGACAGCGTTATTACCAATCAAATTAGCAGCTGCACCTGCCGCCATAACAATGTTTGAGTTGTTTGGAAGGAAGAGGTAGCTTTTAGCAGGAACGCTCATTGCCGCGTCGTAGAGATCTTTCGTTGAAGGATTCATTGTTTGTCCGCCAGAAACCACAACGTCAACGTCGAGGCTCTTCAAAATTTCAGCATTGCCTTCACCAGCTGCAACAGCAACTACGCAAAGGTTTTGCTCTTCCTGCTCACTAGCAAGTTTCTCAGCACGATCTTGCGATTGAAGCTGCATGTTGTGAATGTGAACCTCAGAAATTTGTCCACGGTCCAGGAAGTATTTCAGAACTTTGTCTGGGGTGTTTGAGTGAACATGAACCTTGAATTTTGGTGTAGCACCAACGCAAAGTTCGCAGTCGCCCATTGTTGCCAAGAAGTTGAGAGCGTCCTCAATAACGAGCTCGTCAGAGTCAACAAGGAACTCATTGCAGTAACGATATTTTGAACCATCCCAGTCGTTGATTTGCTCAATCTCGACTTTTGGAGCGCTCATCTGCGACGCATCAAACGAGAGAGCAAGAGCATCACCCTTGCCAAGAAGCGAAGCAGCAAAGCCGTCCATCAAAATTGCAAGGCCATAACCGCCAGCGTCAACTACGTTGTTTTCTTTGAGAACTGGGAGATAGTCAGGAGTGCTTTTTACCGACTCATAGGCAGCATCCACAAGAGTCTCAAGTGTTTTATCAAGTGCAAGATTTGCATCGCGAGCTGCTCTTGCAGCCTGAGCTACATCGGAAAGAACAGTCAAAATCGTGCCTTTAACCGGTTTTCTCACAGCAGAAAACGCGACTTCTTCTGCAGTGTCAAAAATCGTTGCAACAGCTGCAGCCGACTCATCGTCGCATTTCTTGATTCCTTCGCAAATGCCTCTCCAAATTTGAGAGGTGATTACGCCTGAATTTCCACGGGCTCCCATGAGGGCGCCAGTTGTGATTGCGCGGCAAACTTCGTCTTTGCTTGCATTTGTAGTCAGCGCCTTTAAGTTCTCCTCAACGCTTTTCATCGTCAGCGACATGTTGGTGCCAGTGTCACCATCAGGCACTGGGAAGACGTTTAGGCGATTAACTTCTTCTTCCTTTTCGGCAAGTGAGTGAGCGGCAAAAACTACAGCATTCACAAACTTTGGGATATTCATTTATGTTCCTTCTATTCCTTTTTAAATTTATTTAGCAGACTAGCGAGCCTTAACGTCAGTAACATGAACGTTTACTGTGACGTTATCGATGTCGACATATTCTTTCAAGACAAATTGAACACGCTCGCGCAGGTTTGCACAAACTACTGAAATTGTTGTTCCATATTCAACAACAACATAGACATCAACGAAAACTCCATCTTCGTGCATGTCGATATTTACGCCTTTACGCAGGCGATTTACAGGCAAAAGGCCGAGGAAGAGGTCTTTGCTGTTTGCGTTGGAAACACCAACGATTCCGTAGCATTCAAGAGCAGCATAGCCAACCAGGTCAGCCAAAACGCCGCTTTTAATATCAATTGTGCCTTCGATTTTTTCAGTCATAATGAGTCCTCTCATCGAAAAGCTAATCTCGAATTTAGGTTAGCAGTGCTTTATTTTATCAAAAGATGGACACGCACGTGCGCCTAGCCGTTAATACACTAATTGTTGCACCCGTGTATGTTATATTTCTAACAATTAGTTAGGCGAAAACAGTGAGGAAATCTATGCAAGAAACCAAGACTCGCGAAAAGTTTAAGTCCCGTTTTGGCTTCATTATGATTAGCGCTGGCTGCGCTATCGGGCTTGGAAACGTGTGGCGCTTCCCCTACATCACGGGCGAATATGGCGGCGCAGCATTCCTGCTTCTCTATTTATTATTCCTGTGCATTTTTGCGCTGCCGATTTTGGTGATGGAATATGCAATTGGTCGTGCAGCACAAGCAGGCGCAGGTCAAGCGTTCAATATTCTTGAAAAGCCAGGTTCAAAATGGCACATTCACAAATGGGTTTGCCTGGTTGGCAACTATCTTTTGATGATGTTCTACACAACCGTTACCGGCTGGTTTATTGCCTACATTTTCTACTCTATAAAAGGCACCTACACAAACACTTCGATTGAAGAAATTCCAAACATCTTTAGTAATCTGCTCGCCAACCCGCTAGAACTATCAATTTTCATGCTCATTGTTGTGGCAATTGGTTTTGTCGTTTGCCGAGGCGGCTTGCAAAACGGAGTTGAGAAAATCACCAAATGGATGATGGTTGCGCTTTTTGCAATCATGGTTCTTTTGTGCATTCACTCTTTGACTTTAAGCGGTGCAGCGGAAGGCCTTTCTTTCTACTTAAAACCTGACTTCGGGAAAATCATCGATGGTGGCATTAATAACGTGCTTCAGGTTTGCTTTGCCGCAATGGGCCAAGCATTCTTCACATTGTCAGTTGGCCTTGGCGGAATGCTGATTTTTGGTTCCTACATTGACAAATCCCACTCACTTCCTGGAGAAGCAATTAGAGTTTGTGGCCTTGACACAGCTGTTGCTTTCATGGCAGGACTCATCATCTTCCCAGCTTGCTTTACCTACGGAATCACCCCTGACTCAGGTCCTGGACTTGTGTTCATTACATTGCCAACTGTCTTTTCTCAAATGCCGCTTGGCAACCTTTGGGGCTGCCTCTTCTTCATCTTCATGGCATTTGCAGCACTTTCCACAATCATTGCAGTCTTTGAAGCGATCATCGCTTGGGGCATGGACCATTTCGGCTGGGACAGATCAAAATCAGCCACAATCAACTGCATTTTGCTCGCACTTCTCTCGATGCCTTGCATCTTAGGCTTTAGCGTTTGGTCAGGCTTCACAGTTCCAGGCATTGGTGACATCCAAGCTATTGAAGACTTCCTTGTTTCAAACAACTTGCTGCCTCTTGGCGCACTTGTAATGCTCCTTTTCTGCACAAGAAAATCGGGTTGGGGCTGGGATAACTTCATCAAAGAAGCCGACACCGGCAAGGGCATTAAATTCCCGAAATGGCTTCGCGGCTACGTCACCTACTTCGTGCCAATTTTTGTTTTCCTAGTAATTGTTTCAGGATATATCCCGATCGTTACCGCTTGGTTTTCTTAAAATCTAAACTAGGAAAAACAACTTCTTAAAAACAAATTAAAAAGGTACCAACATGAGAATACTGTCCGTTACTGCGCAAAAGCCGACATCAACTGGAAGTGGCGTCTATTTAACGGAAGTAATAAAGCAGCTCAGGCGCGAGGGTCACAAGCAGGCAATCATTTATGGTCGCATGCCAGACGACCCACCAATGAAAGTTGAAGACGAAGTTGAAGCATCCTACCCTGTCACTTTTATGCAGGGAGACCTCAACTTCCCCATAGCTGGCATGAGCGACAACATGCCCTACCGCTCTACGCGTTATTGCGACTTTAACGATGAGATGACTCGCAAATTCGCTATGGCCTACTTTCTTCAAATTTCAAAAGCAATCACAGAATTTAAGCCCGACCTCATCATTTGCCATCACCTCTATTTAGTAACAGCGATTGTCACGCACGTGAACAAAACGCTTTTAGGCAATGCAAAAGTAGTTGCAATTTGTCATGGCACTGACATTAGACAGATGAAAAAACACGAACTGTGCAGGCAGTACATAAAAGAAGGAATGCGTTACCTCGACCAAGTTTATGTTTTACATAACGACCAGTTTGATGACATCAAGGACACCTACGGCGTTCGCATGCGTCGCATTGACACGATTGGGACTGGCTTTAACGCCGACGTTTTCTCAACTCCAAAGACAGAGAAAAATCGCATGCCGCACAGAATTGTCTACGCTGGCAAAATCTGCAAACAAAAAGGCGTTCCACAACTAATTGAAGCTTGCGAGAACCTCGCAACAAAGATTGATGACCTCGAGCTAATTTTGGCTGGCGGCTACAGCAACAAAGAAGAGTACGACGAGATTTACAAACTCGGCAAAAATGCCAAGCTAAACCTAACGTTTACAGGTCAAGTGCACCAAAGTGAGCTCGCAGAACTCTATCAAACCTCAAAAGTGTTCTGCCTCCCCTCGTTCTTCGAAGGCCTGCCGCTCGTAACGCTTGAAGCAATGGCTTGTGGATGCTCGTGCGTGATGACTGATCTTCCAGGCATTCGCCAGTGGTACACCGAAAACGTCAAAGACTCCCCTCTCATCTTTGTTCAAACTCCAAAAATGAGCAACGTCGACGTTCCAGTGCTCTCTGACTTGCCAGTCTTTACAAAAAACCTTGAAAATGCACTGGCCGACGCAATGACTATGGAAGGCAACCCAGAAGCGGTGTCAGAGCTCAGCTGGCATGCCCTTGCGACAAGATTAATCGAAAAAACTTCCCGCCTCTAAAGCCAAAGACTCCTGAAATTTAAAAAATTTCAAAATCAAAAAATGTTGCGCAACTTTTTTAAGGCAAGTGCGTGCATATTGATAATCATCAGAAAAACAAATGCGAAAAGCGCATGTTAAGCAGGTGGTTATTATGGAAGAAAAAATTGATTACGGAACTGGTACGCTCGACAAAAAAGGAATCTCGAAAGAGTATTTTGGAAACATCACAAATTCCGATGTGGTAATGGAAATCTTGTCGTTGGTGCTCGTGCTTTATGCACGAATTGAGCACCCCACGAAAGCCAATTCAATTCCTGTAATGAACAGAATTCCAAAAATTCTAGCAAGCATGTCCGACGACAAAAAACTCTCGATTTTAAATCTCGCGTTTTCACCCTACGACACAAACGCAGAAATCAACAAGCAGCTCAAAGAGATTTATTTTTGCTACTTCGATAAATATCACTTCACTCACGATGAAAAAGAGCTAGCATGGTTGCTGCTTCGCGCATACAGCACCGATGAATGTGCAGCGCAAATGAATTTGAGCGTGCCTTCTTTTAGATATGCAATTAAAAAAATGTGCGACAAAACAAACACAAAATCGCGCGGTGACCTGGTCTCTAAGCTGCGAAAAGACATTGACGGCGAATAATTTTATAAATCGAGAAAAAATCACACCACATCCCTGATTTTTACCCTATAATTAAAACTCGCGTTTGCAAGACGCCGCATGTGGCTCCGTCGTCTAGCGGTTTAGGACGCCGCCCTCTCAAGGCGGAGGTCGAGGGTTCGAATCCCTTCGGAGCTACCAAGATTACAACCTGGGAAACCAGTTCATATAAAGGCTTTAATAGCCAAAACGAAACGGAGGGCGAAAGTCCTCTTTTTTGTTGCTCTCGCTCCCCCTTATCCATCTTTCATCAAATCAGTGGTTAAGCTTAAAGGCACTAAGTCAAAGCATCAGTTTAAGTCCTCCGATTACATTAGGAATCAGAAAGGCCAAACGGAACCCAATTCTAAAAGACCTATCGCAAAATTAAGTTCAACCTGCAAGAGCCCAGAAAACATTAGTAACCTGTTTCGTCATCAAAAAAGCTGATAGAATAAATGACCGGCGGAGGCTTGGACGGGAGCGTGCTTTAGGGCATGAGGAAAGTCCGGGCTTCAAAGAGACAAGATGCCAGCTAACGGCTGGGCGGGGTAACCCGACGGAAAGTGTCGCAGAAAAGAAAACTCCCGCGGCTCGCCGCGAGAAAAGCTGAAACGGTGTGGTAAGAGCGCACCAGCACCCCGGTAACGGGATGGCTTGATAAACCCCATCTGAAGCAAGCGCTAATAGGAATGCACACGGGGCGTCTCTTCCTCGCATTCGGGTTGCGTGCTAGAGGTGTGCGGTGACGCACATTCGAGATAAATGACCGTCGCTCTGCTATTTTTAGCAGTTCACAGAACCCGGCTTACATGGCCTCCGCCAAATAAAAAAGAGGAGACAATGTCTCCCCTTCCTTAAGTTTAAAAATCTCTTGAACTAAAGCTGCAACTAATTAGTCGATGTCGTCGTCTTCATCAGACAGAACACCAAAGCCGCTCATGTCCTTCTCTACAACGCCAATTGGCTCAACAGCTGTTGTTTGTCCAAGATCAACTGGTGTTTGAATGTCTTCAAATGCAATTGGCTCAGAAACTGCAGGCTGGATGTCCTCATATGGAATTGCTGAAACATCATCGTCAAAGCCAAGGTTGTTGAGCTTGAGATTAGCATCCTCAATGAAGTCGCGAAGCATGTCAGCATAGTTGTTTCTGCAAGTCTCGCGGTTTTCCTCGAGCTTAGAAATTGCTGCTAAGATGTTTTGCTTCTCAGACTCTGCACGGTTAACAATTCTGTCAGCTTCATCATGAGCGTCCTGAATTGTGATGTCGGCCTTAGTGTTAGCCTTTGCCACAATCTCGTCAGCTGAACGCTGTGCAACGATGAGAGCCTGTGAAATTGCTGCATCGTCGGCCTGCTTTGCCTGAAGCTGATCTTGCAGCTTATTAATGAGGCTTTCTTTCTCAGCGATGATTTTCTTTGCATCATCACCCAAATCATCGAAGTCCTCACTTGAGTCGTCGAAAACTTCTTCCTCAACTTCGTCTACAACAAAATCGCTCTGCTCTGCATTGTCGAGCTGAGCGCGAAGATTCTCAATTGTGTTGATGAGCTCGCCAACACCGTTGGCTACCTTCTCCAGGAATACGTCAACCTCGTCAACGTCATAGCCCTTTTTTGTAATCGCAAAACTGACGTTATCGATGTCAGAAACTGAAATTGGCATGTTCTACACCTCTTTTTAGTTGATTAATTCGCCTAGAAAATTTTAACATAAGTATAATTTTGAATATGGAACCTACAACACACATAGTACCCGCTATCAAGCTTTCTTTTGTGAATCCAGACTCCGATTCAAGGTCGGTGCTTGGAAAAGGTGTCATCAGGTTAATGCAATATGTCGAAGAGACTAACTCGCTAAACCAAGCTGCTAAGAACATGAACATGGCCTACTCAAAAGCTTGGAAAATCACTAAGAGAACTAGCGAGGCACTTGGCTTCGAACTGATTGAAAGTGTGCGCCCGACAGGCAGCCGCTTAACGCCTGAAGGCAAACAAATTCTAGAAATCTATCTAGCACTAGAAAAAGACTTGAAAAATACCGCCACAAAGAAGTTCAACCAGCTCTCAAAGGAAAGCTCACAAAAGGAAGAAGACTAAGCAGAAGTCGCTTTAGCACCAGCATTTTAAAATCAAAAATGCCAAGAAAGACTAAGGCCGGCCGCTTATCTATCGAAACTAAAAAAGGAGCGATTAACGCTCCTTTTTCATTTTGTTTTTATGTTTATCGTCGACTACCCAGAATAGTCAGTTCCCAAAACAACCATTACATTAGATGACATTAAGTAGGATCCATCGTTTTTCTGGACCTTGCCAACACCAATCTGTGCCGCGATAATTTCTGCATCGGTTTTGTAAGTGTCTTCGTCGTAGAGAACAATTGTCTCAGTGTAGTCAGTCGAGTTAGCGTTGCCCGAAGAGAGATTTGTGTATCCAAACGTCTTTAGCTTATCAACCGCCTTAGAAGCAACGCCAGAAGTCTCGGTTCCGTTTCTGACAGCCACAGAAGCTGCAGCGTGCGCAGGGCTAGTAGCAGTCGATGCAGACTCAGAACTTGATGTGCTTGAGCCACCAGAAGAAAGAACGATGCCTGTTGCTTCGTCGACCTCAGTTTCGGCAGGTGGCAAGCTTTGGTTCATTCTGTTGACCATTTCTTTCCACTCGTCAGCATAGACAAAGTCGTACCACAAGCCATCAACATATTGAGAAGTCTTAGGCATTGATGCAGTGTAGATTGTGTCGGAAGAAATTCCCTGTAAGCTAGATGCAATGCCGAGTATAGTTGCAACGTCAAGGTCGGTGTTTACATATTGAACAACGCTGTTGACAGTGTTTACGATTGTAGCAACGTCGCTCTTTAACACCTTAGCAGCAACTGCAGAAACGACCTGGCGCTGGTAGGCTGTGCGCAATGCATCGCCGTCGCCAACCTCGTCGTAGGTGTGACGCGAACGGCAAAGCGATAACGCCTGAGCACCTGTCAAGATATTCTTGCCAGCAGGAACATATTCACCTGCTTGAGCGTCGTCAATCTCCCACTGGACGTCCATCTCGATGCCACCAATTGCGTCAACTACAGCAGTGAAGCCATCGAAGTCAACTTCTGCGTAGTGAGAAATGTTTACGCCTGAAATCTCAGAAACAGTTTGAATAACGAGAGCAGGTCCGCCAAATGCATATGCAGCATTTAGTTTTTGCGTTCCATAACCCACTGGGTCAGAAGCGGTTGCACCCATGTTTTGAATCTGCAAGTCACGAGGCAGCGACACGAGGGAAACAACTTTGTTCTTCGGGTCGATGAGAGCAAGAATCATAGTGTCACAGCGGTAGGTCTCACCAAACTCGCCTGACGAATCACGAGCCTCGCTTTTATCTACACCCATCAAAAGCATGTAGAACGGGTCAGATGAAGTGTCAGTCGGAACAAGAGCCGCGAGCGTTTCTTTATCAACATCGCCGTTAATTTGGCTGTTGATGTAGTTAATGTAGGCAAACGCCGTGCCGACTCCAATGAGAAGCGCAGCCACTACACCAACAACAACGCCTGTGATGATTTTCTTTCTTTTTCTCGCCTTGCGAAGTTTCGCGTAGCGGGCTGATTCCGCTGTCGTTGCGCCAGCAGCGGACCTTCCTGCGTGAGAACCTGGCAGGGCCGAATTCACAGAGGAATTAGAAGGATTTGAGACGTAGGCACTGCGGTCAAATGACTTTTTGCTACGTCTTGATGAATTAGGGTTCGCTAAATGATCAGCAACAGAATAGCGCCCGTTGTTTCTTTTAGTACTCATAACGTAAAAATTATACCTTAAACAGTAGGTAGAGCCCTATTTCCCAAAATATACACCAGGTCAGACTCACTAAGGACAGGAACACCAAGTGAGAGAGCCTTGTCGCGCTTTGAACCTGCATTTTCGCCTGCTACAACAAACGATGTATTCTTAGACACACTAGACGTAACTTTGGCTCCTAGCTGGCGCAATTTGTCACTTGCCTCGTCGCGTCCCATGCCAGTTTCAACAAGCGTTCCCGTGAGAACGAAAGTCTTTCCAGAAAGAGGCAAATCGCCAGCATCAGCAGAAGCATTTTTGGAAAGCATCTTTACGCCCAACGATTTAAGTTCAGAAATTACATGCTTGTTCGCAGGAACCGCAAAGAAATCAACGATTTCCTTCGCAAGTACAGATCCAACACCCTCAATGGAGGCCAGTTGTTCGACAGAAGCGCCCATCAAATCATCAATTGATGCAAACTTAAACGAGAGATCACGGGCAAGATTCTTGCCGATTCCAGGAATTCCAAGACCATTAATCACGCGGTCAAGGTTGTTGTCTTTTGACTTTTCTATGTTCTCGCAAATCTTCGTAGCGTTTTTCTCGCCCACTGGAACAGGCAAGCCGTCCTTGTTTTTGCGCTGCGTTTGAAGTTGTTGGACCTGACTAACTTTTAACCTATAAAAATCGGCGTAGTTTTTAACTAGGTCTTCATCAATGAGTGCAGCGATGATTTCAGAACCAAGCGACTCGATGTCCATCGCTTCCCTGCTTGCCCAAAACTTGAGTTTCTCGAGGCGCTGAGCTGGACATTCAATAGAGATGCAACGATGAGCAACCTCGTCTTGGCGACGCACGACAGTGCTGCCGCAAGCTGGGCACTTTTCAACCATTTGCCACTGCTTTGCACCATCAGGACGCAGTTTCAAAATCGGCCCAACTACCTCAGGAATAACGTCTCCTGCCTTATGAACAATGACAGTGTCGCCAATGCGAACATCTTTTCTCAACACTTCATCTTCATTGTGAAGAGTAGCTCGCGACACAACAGAACCCGCAATGGTCACAGGTTCAAGCTCTGCAACTGGAGTTAGCACACCAGTTCTGCCAACTTGAACAGTGATGTCTTTGAGAATTGTTGTTTTTTCCTCGGGTGGGAATTTATAGGCAATTGCCCATTTAGGTGCCCTCGATGTAAATCCCATCTTGTCTTGCAAAGCAAAATCGTTAACCTTCACAACAACACCATCGATGTCGTAATCAAGCGCGTCACGCTTGTCTAGGCAAGCTTTGCAAAATGCGTGAACCTCTTCAATTGATTTAGCGAGCGTGACATCGGGGTTTACATGAAAGCCGCATTCTTTTAGCCATGAGAGCAACTCAAACTGCGAAGAAACTTCGACGTCATCTTGGTTCGCAATTGAATACATAAACGTTTGCAAATTTCTGTCGCGCGTTACCAGCGGGTCTTTCTGCCTCAAAGAACCAGCAGCTGCGTTTCTTGGATTTGCGAAAATCTTTTCTTTCTTCTGCTTTAAATGCTGGATTTCGATTTGCTCATTTGTGGCTTTTGCCTCAGCATTTAGCTTTTCAAATGAGAATTTGGGCATGTAGGTTTCGCCGCGAAGCTCTGATGTTTTAGCTGAGTCTTCAAAACGTTGAGAACCAGCTAGACTGATTGTTTTTGGCACATCAGAGACGTAATTGATGTTTGCTGTGACATCCTCACCAACCGTGCCATCACCACGCGTAGCAGCGCGAACCAAATTATTTTGAGAATAGGTCAGCGCAATTGAGAGACCGTCGATTTTTAGCTCCAGGCAAAGTTCTGGGAAATAGCCAACCTCGGTCACAACCTTGTTAATCCAAGCGTCAAGCTCTTCAAAATTCATAGCGTTGTCAAGCGAGTACATCTTCGACTCATGAGTCACCTCGCTAAACTGCTGCGCAACGCCTCCGCCGACACGAACCGAAGGCGAATTAGGGTCCTGGAATTGTGGGTACTCAGCCTCAAGCGCAATTAACTCGCGCATGAGAGAGTCATATGCTGCGTCTGACATAACTGGCGCATCATTTAAATAGTAGGCATCGCTTGCGGTCTGAATTTCACCTCTGAGCTGCTGAATTCGGGCTTCTGCCTCGGCAGTCTCAAAGATGTTTTCTGTTTGTTGAGCCATTAAAAACCCTTCAGATTTAAAGGAATGTAGTTGATGTAAATTATTATTACTGAATTACATTACTAATCAATTAAGGAAATTTATACATGTACGACAATTTTGGCGACTACGGAAGAAACGACGCATGCTGGTGCGGAAGCGGCAAAAAATATAAAAAATGCCACGCAGATTTTGATGAAAAACTCGAAGAGCTTTGGCTCGATGGCGAATGCGTTCCGCCTCGAAGCTTAATTAAAACTGCGGCTGACATCGAAGGCATCAAGGAAAGCGCAAAAGTAAACATTGGTGCGCTCGATCTCGTTGCAGCAAACATTAAGCCTGGCTGCACCACTGAAGACATCGATAACTGGGTTCATGACTACACTTTTGACAACGGCGCAATTCCTGCCCCGCTCAACTACGAAGGCTTCCCAAAGAGCTGCTGCACTTCAGTAAACGATGTCGTGTGTCACGGAATCCCTTCAAAAGACGAAGTTCTAAAAGAAGGCGACATTGTAAACGTTGACTGCTCAACCATTAAAGATGGTTACTTTTCTGACTCAAGTCGCATGTTCATCATCGGCGAAGGAACAAAAGAAGTTCAGAAATTCGTTGAGACAGTGCGCAAATCAATCAACGTTGGCCTCACACAGGTAAAACCATGGTTCCGTTTGCATGACATGGCTCGCGAGTTGCAGAGATATGTCGAAGATCAAGGCTACAGTGTTGTTCGCGAATATGGTGGGCATGGAATTGGTCTTGAGTTTCACGAGGACCCATGGGTTTCACACACTGTTTTCGCAGGTGAGGACATGATTATGCCCCCAGGAATGTGCTTCACAATTGAGCCAATGGTTAACATGGGTAAGCATAAGATTACCGATAATGCCGCTGACGGCTGGACTGTTCGCACAAAAGACCACTCACTTTCAGCACAATGGGAAATCCAGCTAGTGGTTACTGAGACTGGTTACGAAATCTTGACCTGGTAAATCGATTCTAAAAAGTAAAAAACTTACGCATTTAGCAGCTGCTTAAATTGTTAAAAAAGCAGCTGCTTTTTCTTTCAAAAACAGCTGCTCAACTTCAACATTTGTAAAAAAATGGCAGGTAGACTAGTCGATAACAATTAAATCGTGCGTAATTGATGTAAACGATTCAAAGCCGTTTTCGGTGAGCACGCCACAATCCTCAAGTCGAATTCCAAACTTGCCTTGAATGTAGACGCCAGGCTCAATAGTGATGATGTTATTTTTCACAAGCTTTGCTCTGCAACGAGGCGACAAAACAGGCTTTTCGTGAATGTCGCGACCAACGCCGTGACCTAATCCGTGAGGCATGCATCCTGCAAACCCATAATCATCAATGACTTCAATTGAGCGATCATGGCACTGCTTTCCCGTCATGCCGATTTTTACTTCACGAGCAACAGTCTCATGAGCATCTTTTGTTGCAAGCCATGCTCTCAAAAGCTCGCCATGAGGGCGCCCAACAAAAATCGTTCTTGTGGTGTCAGAACACATTCCCTTGTAGATGACACCAAAGTCAATTACAACACTTTGACCTGAATCTAAAACATTTTCGCCTGCAATTGCATGCGGGTCAGCAGCATTTGGGCCTGTGCCCACAATCGTTGGAAAGCTAAAGCCTTCTGCGCCATTTGCAAGCATTGCTTTCTCAAGAATGTCTTTGACTTCAAGCTCAGTCATGCCGCTTTTAACCTGGCCGAACATCTCAAAGAATGCCTTGTCAGCAATTTTTTGAGCCTCTTTTAAAGTCTCGACCTCTTCGTCGGTCTTGACTGAACGCTGCCACAAAACATCACCTTCGTTCTTCAAGAAAATCTCGATGGCCTTCACGTAGCTATCCTTGCCAAGTCCCGAAATTTGACCTTCACATGCAAAAGCAATGACCGATTTCTTCCTAAACTCATCGCGTGATTTAATGTCACTTAAATGCACCTCGATTACAGGCGTGCTAACCGAAGACACAGCGTCACGCAAAGCATAGGAATAATGCGTGTGAGCACCTGGGTTATAAACGATGCCATCAATGTCGGAATCATGCGTCGAATGAATCTTTTCAACCAGCTCACCCTCGTGATTAGACTGAAAAAACTCAAAAGTAACATCTTGGTCCTTGAAGGTGTTTTCAATGTAGTCGTTAATTTCAGCAAGCGTCAAATCACCATAAATGTCAGGCTCACGAACGCCAAGCATGTCAAGATTAGGACCGTTGAGAATCAAAAGTTTCATTTAATGCCACCTTCTTTATTTTTCGATAATTTCGATTATTCCCTCATCTTCAAGCAAGTCGAGAACTTCGTGATAGACACGACCTGAATTTTTGCGAGTGGTAATTATTTCGTAATCACAAGCTTTTCTGTATTTCGGAAGACGTTCCAAAAATAGCTTCTGTGCCTGGCGAACATTTTTAAAAAGCGGGCGCGAATCCTTGTTAGAAATTCGTCTTGCGCCATTTTTGGCATCTGAATAAAGATGAATCACGATTCCGTCTTTTTTCATAATGGCGGCATTCTCGTCTCGCGTAATAACACCGCCACCGCAAGACACAAATCGAGGTTTATTTGCGTTTGCAATTTCTTCTAGTGCCTCAGTCTCAAAATTGCGAAAACCCTTCTCGCCAAACTCTTCAAAAATTTCAGGAATGGTTTTGTCGTGCATGCGCTGAATGTAGAAATCAACGTCGATGCACTCACAAGAGCATGCTTTCGCAAGGCGCCTGGCAACTGTCGTTTTTCCAGCACCCATAAAGCCGATGAAATAAACGGTTTTGTTAAGCTTCGCCTTCACTTTTAACTACTTCGAGAAAACTGAGAGGCGTTCTTTGTAGGCAGCAAGATTGTTCTTAATGTCGGTCATGCAGGTGTTGCCAAACATTGAGACATAGGCATCGGCAAGAACGATTGACACTTCTGCTTCAGCAACAACAGCAGCAGCTGGAACTGCACAAACATCGGAGCGCTCTTTGCTAGATTTTGCAACTTCAAGCGTGTCAAGATTGACAGTCTCTAAAGGATTCATGCATGTCGGAATTGGTTTCATTGCTGCCGTGATAACCAGAGGCATGCCGTTAGTCATGCCACCCTCAAGGCCACCAGCATTGTTAGACTTGCGGCTAAACGCACCGTCCTCAAGAACAATTTCATCGTGAAATCCTGAGCCAAGCTCGCCGACACCTGCAAAACCAGCACCGAACTCGAGGCCTTTAATTGCAGGAATTGAATAGATGCTAGCAGCAAGTTTGCTGGTCAGGCGCTCTTTAGCTTGAGCATAACTTCCAAGACCAGGGACAAGACCAGTTGCCACAACTCTAAAAGTGCCGCCACAAGTTTCTCCTGCAGAACGAGCATCATCTATGCGATCCATCATTCTTTTTGTAGTTCTCTCATCAGGGCAGCGAGTTTGCGAAAACTCAATTCTTGCAAGAAGGTCCTGAGGAATTTCATTTGATGTGTAGTCGATCAAATCAGAGTCATCCATCGAGACATCAGCAATCGAGCGAACCCATGAAAACACTTCAACTCCAACAGAAGCCAAAAGTTCACGAGCAACAGCTCCAGCAGCAACTCTAGCTGCGGTTTCTCTAGCGGAAGCACGTTCTAAAATGTCGCGACAATCATCGGTGTTAGTCTTCATAAAACCAATAAGGTCGGCATGGCCTGGGCGTGGAGTTACTTCCCTTTGACTTTCGGCAGGGCGCGTGCCAAAAGCCGCCATCTTTTCTGTCCAATTTTGCCAATCGCGATTATTTATATCGATTGAAATTGGAGTGCCCAAAGTCTTTCCAAAACGAACGCCACTAGTGATGATTGCAGTGTCGGTTTCGATTGCTTGACGCCCTCCGCGACCATAGCCGCTTTGGCGACGACGCATGTCGCTAGCGATGCTTTTTTCGTCTAAAGTGAGTCCGGCTGGAACCCCAGTAATGATGGTCGTGAGCTTTGGGCCATGCGATTCTCCAGCTGTTACGTATTCCATAGAAATGCTCGTTTCTCATTGTCTACCTTGTTATTCTTTATGCTATTATAATCGCACTATTGGCGACCCTAGGAAACGAGAAACCTGAATGATAGCAACAGTTAAAAATTCTGCAACCGACGAAGAGCTCAGTCATTTAATCGAATGGCTCAAGACTAAAGGCATCAAAGTTGACATATCGCGAGGCACGACCGACACCATCATCGGTTTGATTGGCGATACGTCAAAGCTTGACCCTTTCCTGCTCGAGAGCATGGAAATTGTTAACAAGGTAACAAGGGTTACAGAAAGCTTTAAGCTCGCTAACAGAAAATTCCATCCTGCCGACACAATCATTGATTGCGGTCACGGCGTCAAGCTTGGTGGCGATAACTTTAACGTAATCGCAGGACCATGCTCTGTTGAGGGCGAAAACCTCATGAAAATTGCAAAACGCGTTAAGGAATCGGGTGCTACGATGCTTCGCGGCGGAGCTTGGAAACCTCGCACCTCTCCCTACTCTAACCAGGGAATGGGCGAAAAAGGACTCGCACTGCTTCGCGAGGCTGCCGATGAATGCGACATGCCAATCGTCACTGAGATTATGGATGTTCGCGACATCGAAACTTTCCAGAAATACAACGTCGAAGTCGTTCAAGTTGGCGCACGCAACATGCAAAACTTCTCACTTCTAAAAGAGCTTGGCAAATGCAATATGCCAGTTCTTCTGAAGCGCGGAATGTGCTCAACAATCGACGAGCTTTTGATGGCAGCTGAATACATTATGTCGGGCGGCAACAAAGACGTAGCCCTGTGTGAGCGCGGCATTCGCACATTTGAAACTAGAACGAGAAACACTTTTGACTTGAGTGCAATCCCGGTTCTAAAAGAGCTCACTCACCTGCCGGTTGTCGCTGACCCAAGCCATGCAACGGGTTACACGAGATATGTCACACCAATGAGCCTCTCTGCCACGGCAGCAGGCGCACACGCACTTGAGATCGAGGTTCATGACAACCCATCGGTTGCATGGAGCGACGGTGCACAGGCTCTCACGCCTGACCAATTCGATGACGCAATGAAGCGCATCGCAATTATTCGCCAAGCAGTCACAATGAAGACAGAATAATGGTTGTCGGTGTAGTTGGCCTCGGTTTAATCGGCGGCTCTTTCGCCAAGGCTCTAAAAAATGGCGGGCGCGACGTTTATGCCTGGAACAGAAATAAAGAAACGCTAGCCGCTGCAAAAATTGACTCGGTAAAACAAGAGTTAACTAAGGAAAACATCGGCGAGTGCGAGCTAATCATTCTCACAACTTTCCCGCAACACTGCGTTGAATGGTTGCGAGAATTTGCGCCTTTTATCAACAAGGAAACAATAGTTATTGATGCTGCTGGCATTAAGCGCTCAATCTGCGCCGATTGTTGGGAAATTGCTGACGAGCATGGCTTTACGTTCATCGGAGCACACCCAATGGCAGGCACACAATATTCAGGTTATGCACATGCAAAGTCGGACCTCTACGTTGGAGCTCCAATGATTTTGGTGCCAAATGCAAACATGACCGACATGGAGCGAGTCATCGCAATTGATAAAGTGCAAGACATTCTTCGTCCTTGCGGTTTTGGCTTCTACACAATCACAACAGCCGACCATCACGACAAAATTATTGCCTACACTTCCCAGCTAGCGCACGTCGTTTCTTCGAGTTATGCAAACAACGAGCTGTCGCTTAAACAAGACGGCTTCTCGGCTGGCAGCTGGAAAGATTTAACGCGCGTAGCCTGGCTAAACCCACAAATGTGGAGCGAGCTATTCCTTGAGAATTCCGATTATTTGAGCGAAATGATTGGAAAAACGATAGATAATCTAGTGCGTTGCAAAAAAGCAATCGACGATAACGATAAAGAAGCACTTGAGGCGTTTCTCGCCGAAGGTGACGCAATTAAGAAACAATCTGAGAAGAAGGAACAATAAATCATGGCTGATGAGGGATTATCAAAAATCAGAGAACAAATGGACGCAGTCGACTCTAAAATGGTCGAAGCGTTTTTGGAGCGCATGAATGTAGCTGAGGAAATCGCAAAATACAAGCGCGAAAATGACATCCCTGTTCTTGATCGCGCACGTGAACGCGAAAAGATTGCCTCACTGCTCGACAGTGTTCCAGACAATCGCAAAGCCTACCTCATGGCGCTCTACAACACACTGTTTGAGATTTCCCGCGTTGAACAATCAGCTGCAAATAACCAAGAAACACCAATCGTTAAAAAGATCGAGCGTGCGCTCGAGGAAACTCCTCAACTCATGAGCGAGACAGCTTTTGTTGCATGCCAAGGTGTTGAGGGTGCTTTCTCAGAAATCGCAACTGACAAAGTTTTCAAACACGCAAAGATTTCCTTCTTCCCAAACTTCAGAAGTGTTTTTAAAGCAGTTGACGAGGGCTTTTGCAAATATGGCATGCTGCCAATCGAAAACTCAACCGCAGGTTCTGTAAACGAAGTTTACGAACTCATGCGAGAGTTTGACTTCTACATCGTAAAAACTGTTCGCTTGAAGGTTTCCCAAAACCTGCTTGCAAAACCAGGCACAAAGCTCGAAGACATCACCGACATTTACTCACACGAAAAAGCAATCGAGCAATGCTCAGCATTCCTTGACGGGCTAAAAGGTGTCAAAATTCATGTCGCAGAAAACACAGCCATGGCATCACAGATGGTAGCCGAGAGCGACTCTGCAACTGTTGCTTCAATTGGAAGCGCCAATGCTGCAGAAATCTACAACCTTGAATTCGTCGCAAAGTCAATTGAAGATAACAGCGCAAACTACACGCGTTTTGCTTGCATTTCTAAAGATCTTGAGATTTACCCAGGCGCTGACAAAACATCGCTTTCAATCGTTACAAAAAACGAAAGCGGCTCGCTCTACAAGGTTCTCGCCCGCTTCAACACTCTCGAGATTAACCTCAGCAAACTCGAGTCAAAGACAATTCCTAATCGCGACTTCGACTACATGTTCTATTTCGATGTTGACTGCAGCGTTTATGCTCCTGAGTTCAAGCGCCTCATGTCATCGCTTGACGATGTCGTCGAGGAATATCGCTACCTGGGCTCCTATTCAGAAATCATGTAGGTGACACAAATGCAAAAACTTGAAAACGCAATTATTGTTACAAACAACGACAGGGTTGCCGAGAAATATAAAGATGTCACTAATATTGAGATGTGCAAGACCTACGAAGAAGTTTTGCTCAAAACTCGCGACCTAGTCTACAACAAGCACATCCTGCTAACGCATCCTCAGGCGTCAAGTTTGAAGCCAAACCAGACTCCTTTCCGAAGCATCATTGTGTATCCAAAAGGTGAAGATGATAACATTAAGGATGTCATGATGATTGATAAATGCATCCAGGTTTACAACGAGTGGCAAGAGATTTCTCCCAGTCCAGAGGCCTATAAAGAGAAAGTTGCCAACGATTTCAAGACAATTGATTTGTCGGTAATTGATAACGTTATCCCTCGAATCGAATAGAAATCTGATAACATAGCTTTTGAATTAGGAAAGAACGAGCTGGTGGTTCTCGGAGATGAAAGCTAAATCAAAGAGCTCCTACTTTAAGGGCTTAAACAGAAAAGAATACATTAAAGCTGCAATCGACATGGCTAACCGTGTCGGTGTTGAGAATGTTACCATCAGGTCTTTAGCCGAAGAAGTCGGCTGTTCTTCTGCCGCGCTCTATCGCTATTTCGACTCAAAAGAAGAGCTCCTTTATTTCGTTAATCTTCCAGTTCTAGAAAACTACATCATCCGACTAAACAAAGCTCAGGAAAACTGGGAAGGTCCATGGGATGTTTATTCTGGCGTTTGGGATTGTTACTGTCGAGAGGCATTTGCTAACATCGCAGCCTATGATCAAATCTTTTTTCAAAACCCAAACACAGAACTAAATCGAGCGATGAAGGAATATTACGAAATGTTCCCTAACTCGATTAAGCATTCTAATGAAGTGTTTCAAGAGATGCTCTCAACTGCTGACTTTATGGGACGCGACTATAAAATGTGCCTAAAGTGCGCAGAAGCTGGCGTAATTTCATATGCAAAAGCAGCGCAACTCAATCGTTCGGTTTGCATGCTCTATAAAGGCTACTTCAAGACAATTCAAGACGAGGGCATTGAGAAATATGGCATCGACTCTTGGACTCGCCAATGCATTGAAGACATTGATATGATCATCTTTTCCCTTTCCGACAATCTTGAAGGTTATCGTGGCTATTACGTAAACAACGCGCCATCAACGCTGTAAGGTCCTATTTTTTAAAACCGATTGCCCGCTTTCCTGACGATTAACCCACACTCGCCAGCATTTATGCCCACGTCGAAGGAAAACCCATTGATTGGCTAAGCTGCTACAGCAAAAAATATCCAGTCAATTACTGTCGCCTGCTTAACTAGGCATATAAATGCATTACGTTCTAGAAATTTAAAACGTTCTGTAATTTATCGCAATAAGAAAACTATGTAAAAGACCTGTAAATTGTTCATTTTTTAGAAAATGTAATCAAGCTAATTTATTTTTCATCTAAAAAATTTTCACTCAAAAAGAAATACTTTTCTATTCACGTGCATACACTGCAAGTTATTCCCTATAATTTAGCTAATCTGGTTGATAGCAATTCGACTAGCTTTTTTTAAGCAAATTTGTTATCACGATTACCGAAAAGGAGGGGTGGCTAAAAAGGTAAAAATTTCACTGCGAGAAGCTGCAATTTGTTATCAAGATTATTCTGTAATTTCTGTAGAAGAGGAGGTTTGAGTTATGAAACTTGAACTTGGAGAAATCGAAATTAAGGATATCCAGTTTGCAGACAAGTCCGAAGTAAAGGACCACGTGCTCTACATCAACAAAGAGGAAGTTGAGGCACTCGTTCTTGAAGACGACAAACTTGCCGGTTGTAAATTGGACATCGCACGTCCAGGAGACAAAACCAGAATCACTCCTGTAAAAGACGTCATTGAGCCACGCGTTAAAGTATCTGGCGGCGGCGAAATCTTCCCTGGCATTCTTGGCAAAGTATCTCCAGCAGTTGGCGAAGGTCGCACACATGCACTCAAGGGCTGCTGTGTTGTAACAGTCGGCAAAATCGTTGGCTTCCAGGAAGGCGTAATCGACATGTCTGGCCCAGCAGCCGACTACACACCATTCTCAAAAACAGTCAATCTTTGCGTTGTAATCGAGCCTAACGGCGAGCTCGAGACACACGTTTATGAGAAAGCTGGCAGAATGGCAGGCTTGAAGGTTGCTCAGTATGTTGGCGCTCTTGGCAAAGAAGTCGAGCCAGACAAAATTGAGACCTACGAGACAAAACCAATCTTTGAGCAGGCTGCACAATATCCTGATCTTCCAAAAGTTGGTTACATCCACATGCTTCAGTCACAGGGTCTTTTGCACGACACCTACTACTATGGTGTAGACGCAAAGCAAATCGTCCCTACTGTTATGTATCCAACAGAAATCATGGACGGCGCTATCGTTTCTGGTAACTGCGTTGCTCCTTGCGACAAGGTTACAACCTTCCATCACTTCAACAACCCAGTCATTCACGACCTCTATGAGCATCATGGAAAAGACCTCAACTTCATGGGTGTAATTCTCACTAATGAAAACGTCTTCCTCGCTGACAAAGAGCGTCACTCCGACATGGTTGCTAAACTTTGCAAGTGGATGGGTCTTGACGGCGTTCTGATTTCAGAAGAAGGCTACGGCAACCCAGACACCGACCTCATGATGAACTGCCGCAAGGTAGAGCAGGCCGGCACAAAGGTTTGCCTCATCACCGACGAATTCCCTGGCAAAGATGGCAAGAGTGCTTCCCTTGCTGACACATGCGAAGAGGCTACTGCCCTTTCTTCATGTGGACAAGGCAACGCAACACTGCAGTTCCCTGCAATGGACAAAGTCATTGGAATGCAAGACTTCATCGAGTCACAAATCGGTGGTTGGGCTGGATGCATGAACGAAGACGGCTCATTCGAAGCAGAGCTTCAAATTATCATCGCTTCAACAATCGCAAATGGCTACAACAAGCTTGCTGCA
>JAUMVS010000153.1 GCA_030530045.1 Phoenicibacter congonensis | reverse complement strand
AGCGCGTATTGTTCGCGGAGGATGTGGCGCATCGGAAAACGAAGCTGAGTTTCGGTCGAATGCGCGGCAGCCGCTTATTGCCGTCGATCATCGTCCCCTTTTTGCAAGTATCGTCAAACCAAAGGCCGACCAGGCGTTCGCCGTCGCTAGTAAGGGCGATTCCGCCAAGCGGAGAGTCGTAATGGCAAGTGCAATCCATAGCGAGGCCTACTTTTTCTTCGACGGTTTCTTTGGCGCGTAATCTTTCATTTCGGGAATTGCACCACCCGAGACTGCCCAAAAAAAGAGACTTGCCACGCTGCAATAGGGAGAAAGTCGCCTTCTATATTTCTCAAAAAGCTTGCGATCGATTTTCCTGTGGTGATAAACCATGCGCATGCCTCGCTGAATTGCGAGGTCATCAAAGCTCAAAATGTTAGGCCGTTGCAGGCAAAACAGAAGAATCATCTCGGCCGTCCAAACGCCAATTCCTTTTAGGGAGGCAAGAGCGGAAATTGCATCATTGTCAGACATATGCTCGACCGCATCTACGTCGAACTCGCCCGAAGAAACCTTTGCTGCAAAATCTATGATGTATTCTGCTTTGCGGAAAGTCATGCCGAGAGATTGCAAAGTGTCGACTTCCGCAGCGCAAATCGTTTCCGCAGAAATCACGCCAAGACAATCATGCATGCGCTCCCAAGTTGTCTGTTGGGCTTTCATGGAAATTTGCTGACCGATTATGTGATGCACAACGGAAGAAAAAAGGTCAGCGTCGACTAAGCGCTCAATGTGCCCGACCCTGTCAATTACCTCGCCAAGCCGCGCATCCTTCGACTTCAGATAATCAATTTCCTTGTCACCATATTGAAAGTACATATCGTCCCCATTGTGCAATGTTTAAATCTTCACATGCGGGTTGCGATATTGCCCGTGCTTCTTGGTGTTTTTACCATATTGAATCGCGAACTTCGGGCAGCGATGCAGGCACCCGAGGCACATCACGCACTGGTCAAAGACCCAGGTCGGCCTTCCGTCCTTCATCTCGATTGCCTGAACAGGGCACTTTTTCGCACAAATCCCACAGCTAATGCAGCTTTCCTCAACCGAAAAATTTGAAGTCCTTCGCATGCCGTCGTAGAACCGAGGGTAAACCACCCGAGCAATCGCGGGCATTTTACGCTTTACATGATTTCCTGTCGCTCCGCTTTTTATCATCGTGACAACTTCGTCAATTTGCTTCTCGGCTTTCTCGTTTTTCTTCGCGACAACGCGCTCGTCAGAAAGGTCAAAAATCGGCGTCCACGTGTCAGGCATCTGCACGCTGAAAAGCGCGTCAAATTTAATTCCGCTGCCAGCTTTTAGCGCTTTTTCCGCCCAATAGAAGCTTTGGCCAGGCGTGGTTCCAAAAGTCGTGACATAAAAAAGCGAGGGCGCGGCTTTTGAGATTTCGTGCGTTTGCAAAAACTCCTGCAGAATTGAAGGAATTCCCCAAGAATAAGTCGGCGCCACAATGCCATGCACGCCTTCTACCTTTTGCGAGTCGACATCGGCAATCGAGACAAACTCTGTCCCAATTGCTTCCGCGATGCGTTTCGCTACATATTTACAATTTCCAGTTGCCGAAAAATAAAGAATCACATCTACTCCAAATCAGAATACTTCAATAACTCATCGTCCCCTTTTTACACTTGCGATTTTACCAGGTGGACAAGCTTTATTTGCAGCTAAACACAACTCATCGTCCCCTTTGTGCAGCAAGCTTATGGTCCACCCAAACACCAGCGTAGCCGACAGCGATAAACGCGACGGCCAGAAGCACAATGTTAAGCGCAACGCCATCAACTCCAAGGATGTCCACGTTCAAGAAAGGGTATGGGTATTTCCCATCGCCTTGCATAAACTGCGCCGCAATCATTGTAACAAGCGCATAAAGGACAGGAAAAACCGCTGCAAAAAGCGGCATCTTGCGGGTAGTTTCGCCCTTAATGTCAAAGATTAGCCAGTCAAGGACCGTTGCAATTGGGACGACGTAGTGCAAAAGCACGAGCCCAGCATTCGCCTCCGCATCCATACTGTCAAACATCCCGACCAGCATAAAGTGCGCAACGAGGCCTGTAAGCATAATGCACATTGTGATTAAAAATTTGAAAGCCTTAAACGCTTTCTTCTGCGAATCGGAAAAGCTTGAATTTCTCAAACTAAAGACAACGTAAACCGCAAAAAACAGAGCCACGGCAAGGTTGCTCAGCGTGGTGAACATTCTGAAACTGTAGAGAGAAAAGTTGCTTGTGCCAATTTCGCACTGGAGCAAAATACCGACTACCGCCGCCAGCACAATCAGTGTTTTGTAAACTAGCGATGCTTTTCTTTTCTGCTCGCTCTCAAGCACAATTCACACTTTCTTAGAAATTTCCGTCCACAAGAATTGTATTTTACGCAGAAAAACTAAATAGAAGAAACGAATGCGCCGACAATTTTTCTGCTGTTTTTGTCAACCTCATATGAAAATTCTGGATGCCACTGGACTCCCACCACAAACTTTTTTGACGGCATAAAAATGCTTTCTACCAGGCCATCTTCCGAAATCGCCATCGTTGCCTGATGATGATAGCTGTTAACGCCGATTTCCTCCGCGCCAAGAAATTCATGGAGCGGGCTGCCTTTCTGAACGGTGACCTGGTGCGCTACCCTGTCATAGGGCGGGTTCATGTGATGCTCAACGGAGCTCGGGTGCTCCGTCGCCAAATCCTGATACAAAGTCCCGCCAAAACAAGCATTCATAAACTGAACGCCACGGCAAATTCCCAACACCGATTTATCGCTATCTACCGCGTGTTTTAAAATGTAGTGCTCCATTTCATCGCGCAACTCGCAGCATTCACCGCACCACGATTCCTTGTTTGCATGATAAACAGAAGGCGACACATCATGGCCGCCGGTGAGCAAAAATCCACCGCATATCTCGAGAAAATAATCCAGCTCGTGCTCGTTCGACGTCAGCGGAAGCATCAACGGAATTGCATTTTGCGCCTCGAGCATTTTCATGTAGCCAGGCAGCATCCAATAGCTTTCCTTCTCATCGTCCCAAAGCGGAATAATTCCAACCACTTTTCGCATCGTCGCCCCCACTCCTCGCGTCTAAAACGTTACGCAAAAACACTCATCGTCCCCATTTTACATCGCACAATTTCCGCAGGTAGCGAGCCGTTTTTACGAAACACAGAATTAAGAATCGAACACTCATCGTCCCCATTTAACAGCCATCAAGATGAAGACTGGCCGTATTCGTGCCAAGAATTAGTTTTCCAATGGCGGCGCATCCGGAAGCGAACCCTGGGAGCGCGAAGCGCGTATTTTTCAGGTATCAAGATGAAGACTGGGCGTGCGTTCGTGCAGGCGACTTATGAGAGCGAAGCTCTCATCCGGAGCCAAACGAATGCACGACAGTCTTCATTCGCCGTCGACTCATCGTCCCCATTGCGCAGCACTCATTTATAAGTGCTTTAATCTTCAGACGGGTACTGTTCCGGAATCAAATTGCTGTAGTAAACTGTTTTCCCGGACAGCACGTCATCGTAGAATCCCTGCTTCCAATCGATAAAATCAATCGAATCCTGAAGCTCCCTCATGGATGCAATCAACGCATTTCTTTTTATTTCTAAAATCTGTTTTCGCTGAGGAATTGATGACTCTCCTTGCAGACAAAGCGACAGATACTCCTTCATCTCAGCAATACTCATTCCGCATTTTTTCAAGCAATTAAGACTCT
>JAUMVS010000011.1 GCA_030530045.1 Phoenicibacter congonensis | reverse complement strand
AGGAAAACGCCCCAGTCAAACGTCACCTCAAACGGTGGCAAGCTGTAGCTTGTGTAATAAAGGCTGGCAACATAACCGATGCAAGCGGTGTAGCCGAACAAGTTGCCAAACAGCGTGCCAAAAAGGCCTGTGAGTGTCGGCAAAACCATGTAGTGCCGAAGGATTTCGCCCTTGCGATAGCCCGACGCCATGAGAGTGCCGATGACTGCACTTTCGCCGTCGATTGTTGAGCCAATCAGCACTGCAAAAATGAATGCAAACAGCACAACAATGATGATGAGCATTGCGTCCATGATGGCTGAGTCACCTTCAAAGTCGTCCTTTGCAAATGTAATTCCACTGTTCGAATCGCAATCCAAGAATGATGAAAGCGTCACTTTTTCATCGGTCAAGACGTCGGAAATCTCGGTCTCGAGATCAATTCTGTCGCTGCTAGAAAGGCTGCGGTCATTGCAAACAAATGCGTAATTGTAGGAAATGTTAGCGCCTGCGCTGCGAATGTTGTCAAAGCCATCACTAGCCACCCAGCCCATGCCAAAGGAAATGGAGTTGCCCATCATGTCGCTGGTGTTTTTGAAAAGCATGACGTTATCAGGAGACGAAACGATGCCAACGACTTTATAATCGACACCTTCAACGGTGATTTTGTCGCCGATGCTAATCTCGTTGCTCACGCAAAAGTTGCGGTCGAGCACAATCTCGTCACTGGCTTTTGGCGCTGTGCCTTCGTGATAGGCAAGCAGATCAACGTCGGTTCTGTCTTTATAAACTCTAAAGTCGCAGCCGTTGTTGCCAGTTTCGTAGGTGGCAGAAGTCTCGAGCGAAAAAAGCTCACTGACCTTCACACCTTTCGCCTCGACTTTATCAATTACATCGCCAGAAATCTGAAAATTTGAAGTAAAGCGCCCGTCCTCGACGACATAGGTGTCGCGCTCCTCACTACTAATCTTTTGCATCGAGGTGCACGCCGCTTTAAATCCAGCGCAAATTCCCACGAAGAAAATGAACATCAAGAACAGAGCGAGATATCTCGTCCAGTTGTTCTTGAGCTGCCTTGGAAGTCTTTTTGTTAATGGTGCCATTTTCAAAAAACCTCGCCTACCAGGTTACTTCTGCTTCAGTCTTTGGATTTTCAACCACTGTGTTTTCGACGAGTTTGCCGTCATGCAGCCTCAAAATTCTGTTTGCCATTTCCGCAATCGCTTCGTTGTGAGTGACAACAAGAATCGTTGTGCCATAGGCCTTGTTAACCTTCTCAAGAAGCTCAAGAATTTCTTTCGAGGTTGAATAGTCGAGCGCACCTGTTGGCTCGTCACACAAAAGCAGGTTTGGATTTTTCACCAGCGCACGCCCGATCGCGCAACGCTGCTGCTGACCACCTGAAACCTGGTTTGGGAACTTCAAACGATGCTCCCAAAGCCCAAGGTCTTTCAAGAGTTCATCGATGTCAAGCGGGTGTTTTGAAATGTGCCTTGTGACCTCGATGTTCTCGCGAATTGTCAAATCGGGCACAAGATTGTAGAACTGAAAGATAAAACCCAGTTCCTCTCGACGATATTCATCGAGCTTTTTATCTTTCATGGCGGTAATGTCTTTGCCGTTAACGACGATTTGCCCAGCGTCGCACGTCTCCATGCCACCAATAATGTTTAGAAACGTCGATTTGCCCGAGCCAGAAGGTCCAAGCAAAACGCAGAACTCGCCTTTTCCTACAGAAAGAGAAATGTCGCGCAGAACTTTAACGCGCGCATCGTCTTGACCATACGACTTCTCAAGAGACTCAACTTTCAGAAATTCAGCCATTACCAATCCTTACTATCCAGTTAACGAATGCTAACGATTGTAACACATAGACAACTCAAATTCCTAAACGATTAAAAATGTTTTTAATCATAAATCCCCCACTTTTTTGCTTGGGCGACGCCGCAGCTAAAGGGCGACATTTTGCACACTAGAGTCCCTGGTCAGAGCTAAGATGCGAGAGTGCAACAAGTGTTTTAAAATGCGGAGCAGGGCGCGGCAGCGGGGCGTGAAAAAAAGTGCAAGAGAGAGCGTTTGTGCGCGGCGGGGCGTGCGATTTTCGATGTTTTCCGGCGGGGCGCGAGGGCGACGAAAATAAAAAAGAGGCCGCGTGTGCGACCTCTTGAAGATTGATGAAGTTGAGCGATCGGCTCTTATTTCATGAGTGGCTCGACGATGAAGTCCTTCACTGGGTGACCAAGATCTGGAATGTCTTCTTCTTTCCAGCACTCGCACTCAGGCAAACCGGGGATGGAAGATGCAAGGAACACTGGGTCTTTGCCTTCCTTCTTCTGCTTCTCGTAATCTTTGAGAGCGAGCAGTGCCCATTTGCCGATGATGAGAATTACGATGAGGTTCATGATTGCCATGAAGCCCATGAAGATGTCGGCGAGGTTCCAAGCCAAATCGAAGCTGTTGATAGCGCCGAGAAGGATTGCGCCCAAGCATGCGAAGCGGAAAATTACGAGCGCGGTTTTGTTCTTTGTGATGAACTTGAAGTTTGTTTCGGCATAGAAATAGTTGCCGATAAGTGATGAGTAGGCAAACGCAAAAATCGCAAACGTGATGAAGTGGATGCCTGCGACTCCTACTGAGTTTTGAACTGCCTGCTGTACCAGCGGAATGCCCTTAAATTGAAGCGCAGTTTCTGGGTCTTGAACCAAGAACAAACAAACCATAACTGCCGAACAAGTGCAAATGAGCAGAGTGTCGATGTAAACCGAGAGGCTCTGTACGAGGCCCTGCTTGACAGGGTGCGAAACAGAAGCTGTAGCAGCAGCGTTTGGAGCTGAACCCATGCCAGCCTCATTTGAGTAAAGACCACGCTTGATGCCGAGCATGATTACACTGCCGGTAAAGCCACCAAAAATTGCTTGCCAGTCAAATGCAGCAGAGAAAATTGCGTGGAACATTTGAGGAAGATAGGCAGCATTGATGATTGTTGTCCAAATTGCAATTGCGATGTAGGCAAAAGCCATAATTGGAACAACGAGCGAGGTGATAACGCTGATGCGCTTTGCACCACCAAAAATTACGGCAGCTGTCATGAGCACGAGAATGAGACCCACAACCATTGCGCCGCCGTTTGTTTGGTAATCAGGCATATAGTATTCAAGCGAAGAGCATGCGTTAAAAGCCTGGAGGCCATTAAAGCCAAAAGCGAAGCACAAAATGAGCAGGATTGAGAAAAGCACGCCGAGCTTTCTGCTGTGAAGAGCCTGCTCGATGTAGTATGCAGGGCCACCGCGGAAACCACCGTCGCCATCTTTTACCTTCCAAATTTGAGCGCAAGTTGACTCAATGAAAGCCGAAGCCGCACCCACAAGCGCCATCGCCCACATCCAGAAAATCGCGCCAGCGCCACCAGTCGCACCTGCACCAACAACGCCTGCAATCGCACTTGCAACGCCAGCGATGTTACCAGTTCCAACACGGCTGGCAGTGGAAACCATCAGCGCCTGAAACGATGAAATTGAGCTTTCACCCTCAACGTGTTTTTTCTCGGTAACCTGGCGGAACATGTCGCCAATGTAGCGAATCTGAACAAACTTTGTTCTGAATGTAAAATAGACGCCAACAGCGACAAGAAGCAGCAGAAGGACATATGTGTACATCCAAGTGTCAAAGTCGCCGGTGACCTGGATTAGCAATGCTTTAAAATCCATAAATCCCCCTTTAACCAAAATTTAACAAGCCTAAATTCTACCGTAGTAAAGTGATCAAATCGCGCACCTTGTGTCTCAAAATTGCTCAAGGTAAATGCTGCGCTACAGTGTCCGAGAACGGAACGAGAGAAAAGGGCTAGAAAACTAAAAGACTGTAACAAGGCTGAGTGATTGCCCTTTTATTTTTTAGCCTAGAGAATAAAAATGCGTCCTGCTTTTGACAGGACGCATTCATGAACTCTTTGGTTTGAGATGCTTTTATTTCAAAAGCGGTCTTGTGTTGCTTGCGGAAAGCGCAATCGTCGACAAATTATGCAACGTAGCTGCGGCTTCTGGAGTGAGAACTCCTGCAAGACCAAGCAAAATCAAAGTCGTGTTGAACTTGATAATGAAGTCATAGGACCCAGCAATTCTTCTTGTCAAACCCTTCGAGAGTTTTTTCAGAACAATCAGTGGACTCAAACTTGGGTCAAGCACGCTAACATCGGCAACGCTTCTTGCGATGTCGCTTGCATCGCTCATCGCAATTGAAACATCGGCACTTGCTAGCGCTGGCGAGTCGTTAATGCCGTCACCCACAAACGCAACGACATGACCCTCCTCTTTCATCTTATTTACATAGGATGCTTTTTCTTCTGGAAGAACTTGTGAGAAATAGCCATCAAGCTGGAGTTCTTCTGCAACTTTCTTAGCGCAGTTATCGCTGTCGCCAGTGAGCATCACAATGTTTGTAAAGCCCTCGCGACGTAAGCCTTCGATGACTTCTTTTGCCTCTTCGCGAACAGGGTCTTCAACGATGATTGCGCCTTCGAGCTTGCCATCAATTGCCATAAAAACAACTGATCCAGCCTCGTTTTTAGCATCAATCTTTGACTTCATGCCGCGAGGTTTCTTGACGCCTTCGTCATCGAACACAAAATGAGCGCTGCCCAAAACAACTCTCTTGCCATTCACAGTGGAAGCAATTCCGTGGGCAACGATGTATTCAACCTCGGAATGAAGCTCTCGTTTGTGACCCAAGCGCTGCTCTTCAGCTGCGCGACAAATTGCGCGAGCCATTGAATGAGGGTAATGCTCCTCGAGGCAAGCAGCAATCTTTAGAATCTGGCTTTCACTTCTCTCACCAAAGGAAACAACGCTGTGTACCTGCGGTTTTGCATTTGTGAGAGTGCCAGTTTTATCAAAAAGGATTGTGTCGGCTGCTGCAAACGACTCAAGGAACTTGCCGCCTTTTGCAACGATGTTGTGGTTTGTCGCCTCGCGCATCGCGCTCATCACTGCGATTGGCAGCGAAAGCTTGATTGCACAAGAATAATCAACCATCAAAACGCTCAGCGCACGCTGAATGTTTCGAGTGACAAGTAAATCGGCAAGGAACAAACCAAGCGACAGGGGCACAACTTTATCGGCGAGCTTCTCAGCTTTGCTTTGAGTGAGCGATTTCGACTCTTGAGAATTCTCAACCATGTCAACAATGGAATCAATTCTCGACTGCCCAACTTTAGCAGTTGTCTCAACGACAATCAAGCCTTGCTCAACTACAGTTCCTGCATGAACAACATCCCCCACTGTCTTGGAGGCAAGATCGCTCTCGCCTGTCATTGAAGCTTCGTTAATTTCTGCATCACCGTCAGCAATCACGCCGTCGATTGGAATTACACTGCCGCAGCGCACGCAAACCTTGTCGCCAATGTTAACCTCAGCAATTGGCACCTCAATTTCTTGGCCTTTGCTTGTGACAACCCACACTTTTTCAGCGCAAATTGAAAGGTTTTGGCGAAGAGCATTTCTTGTTCTTGCCTGCGTGTAGTCGGCAAGAATGTCGGAAATCTTCAACAAGAACATGACCTGCGCCGCAGTTGATGCGTGACCTGTGAGCATTGAAGTCGTGATTGCTGTCGCATCGAGAACTTCAACGCCAAGGCGGCCTTCCGCCAAAACTTTGACGGCATCTTTGATGTAGCGAAGCATGTTAAATGCCGTCCAAATCATGCGAATCTTGAGCGGCAAAAAGAACGTTTTAAACCCGCGAATTATGAAAGTTCGCGCAAGGTCAAAAACAAATTTGTTATCAAGTGTTGCCAAGTCATACTCAACATCTTCTTCAACTTCAGGCAGCTCTGCAACACTAATTGAGTCAACGTAGCTCAAAATGTCTTGGCGAATTGCATCAGCTGAGTCTTGGGAATACTCCGCGAGAATTGAACCATTTGCGGTTCGCACAACAACCCTGTCAACTCCAGGGATTGACTTAATTTCTCCGGCTATTCCGCGGGCGCGAGGGTCATCAAAAATCCATTTGCCCACGCGAAGACGAAGCCTGCCTGGCTTGTCATGAACAATTTTGTAATACATGAAAAACTAAAAGCTATTTAGCAGCTTTTGTGGCTCTTGCAGGTTTTGTAGCTTTTTCCTCAGCTTTTGCGAGCTCTTTTTCAACTTCTGCACGAACGCGCTTTTCGATTTCAGCTTTGAGCTCAGCTTCTTCAGCGATTTTCTGAGCTTCTGCGCGAGCATCGGCAGTGATGTCTTCTGCCTCGTCTTTGATTGACTGAACTTTTTCAGAAACGTTGTCTTTGATAATCATGCCTTGAGCAGTTGCACGAACAACGCCGTTACGAACACATTGAGCCTTAGAAAGACCACCAACTACTGCAGCTGCAGCTAAACCACCAACAAAGCACCATGCTTTTGATACAGAGAATGACATCTTGAAATCCTTTCTGTGAGTTAACTCGAGATAGAGCTAACGTGAACATCATTGAAATTATTAAAGCACAAAAAGGCAAGGTGAACGTTTGGCAAAAAATGATTAAAGAAAGTTATACACCGCGTGTTTTAATGCGGAATTGGCTGGCAAAATGGGCATAAATAAAGGGCGCTGCAATGAGCGCCCTTTATTCGTGTTTATTTGATTAACAAGCAGCCTAAAGCGAAATTCTGAAGAGGTATTTGAGGTTGATTGCCTCGTGGAATTCTTCTATGATCTCGTCGCTAACTTCTTTGCCAACGTTTACATAAACAAGAGCTTTTGTGCCATCGTCGGAATTTGCGATTTGCATCGTTGAAATGTTGATGCCGTGGTTGCCAAGAACAGTGCCGATGATGCCGCAAACGCCAGGCATATCTTCATATTCAAAAATGAGCGAATGTTTTGTTGGCGCAACGTCGATTTTGTAATCAAGAATTGATGTGATGCGAGGTAGTTTTTCAGAACCGAAAACAGTTGAAGAAATGCAAATGTCGTCAGCTACGATTTCAATTCCTGCAGCATATTCTCCTGCTACATCGGTGCCAGAACAATCGATGTCAACACCGTGACGCTCAGCATAACGTTTTGCCTCGAGCATTGTGGAGCATTGCGTGTAATTAGAAGACAGAAGGCCTTCCAAAACGCTTGTCACAAGAACCGTTGGATCGAGTTCTGCCAGGTTACCCATCATTTTCACTTTGACAATGCGTGGGACCGAACCTTTGATTTGGCTCACCATGCGACCGAGCATGTTTGCAGCAGGAACGAAAGGAGCAATGTGGCGAGACATCTCGCCTGCTGAACCAGTGGCAGTGAGCGCCGTTGGAACGAGCGAGCCCTCAAGACCTGCCCAAACGTAATCGGCAATTTGCACACCGCTTCGCACCTGGGCTTCTTCTGTCAAAGCAGAAATGTGAGGCGTGATGATTGCATTTGGAAGAGAATGCAAAGGTGAGTTGTAGCAAGGCTCATCATCAAACACATCAACGCCGCAGCTTGCAATTTTTCTTGCAGCCACAAAGTCGGCGAGAGAATTCAAATCAAGAATTGCAGGACGAGAAGTGTTTACGAAAATGACACCAGTCTTCATCTTTGCGAACTCTTCTGGACCAAACATGTTTTCAGTAGTGCTTGTTACAGGCAGGTGCACCGAAATGAAATCGGCCTGCTCAAGAATAACATCGAGGTCGTTGATGAGTTTTACGCCCAAAGAAGTTGCACGCTCAGGGTTGCAGTAGGGGTCATAGGCCAGCACACGCATGCCGAATGCAGTTGCGCGTTCTGCCACTGCACCACCAACGCGTCCAAGGCCGAAAAGCGCAAGTGTTTTGCCATAGAGCTCAACGCCTTTGAATTGCTCGCGATTCCAATTGCCAGCGTGCATCGACTGATTAGCCTGTGGAACTCTCCGAGCACACGCAAGAATTAAAGCAAACGTGTGCTCAGCAGCTGAAACTATGTTTGATGTTGGGGCGTTGCAAACAATGATGTCGAGCGCATTAGCTGCCTCGATGTCGATGTTGTCGCAAGTAACACCAGCACGGCCAACGACCTTCAAATTCTTGCCCGCTTCGAGCAGGGCTTTGTCAACGTTTGTGGCGCTTCGAACAATGAGTGCATCGTAGTCGCCAATGATTGCGCGGAGCGTCGAGTCGCTCAAATTCAGTTTCACATCGACTTCGTAGCCGCGAGCTTCAAGAGCTGCGAGACCTTCCGGAGCGATAACTTCAGTAACAAGAATTTTTGCTGGCATTAAATTTCCCCTAACAGAAACGAACTAATTATTTATGCGTTCTCTTTTTCGAACTTCTCCATGAAGTTAACAAGAGCAACAACGCCCTCTTCAGGCATTGCGTTGTAGATGCTAGCACGCATGCCGCCAACGCTTCTGTGGCCTTTAAGTGATTTCAGGCCTGCAGCGGCCGATTCTGCAACGAACTTCGCGTCGAGGTCAGCGTCACCCGTCACAAACGGAACGTTCATGAGAGAGCGAGAACCAGGCTCAACAGCAGCAGTGAAGAGCTTGCTCTGGTCGAGGTAGTCGTAGAGAAGCTTTGCTTTGCGCTCGTTGATTTCCTTGATTTTCTCAAGACCGCCGAGCTCCTTTAGCCACTTGAAAGTGAGGCCGCACATGTAGATGTCCCAGCAGTTTGGAGTGTTCATCAAGCTGCCTGCATCAGCGTTCTTTTTGTAATTCAGAATTGATGGAGTGCCTGGAAGAACTTCTTCCGTCACGAGGTCTTCACGAACAATGACGATTGCAAGACCAGCAGGTCCGATGTTTTTCTGAACACCGCCATAAAGAAGGCCATATTTCGAAACGTCGTGTGGTTCGCTCAAGAACATTGATGAAACATCTGAAACCAGAGGAACGTCACCAGTGTCAGGAAGCTCGAAGAAACGAGCGCCGTAAACTGTCTCGTTTTCGCAAAGATAAACGTAGTCGGCATCATCGCTGAACTTCATTGCTTTGACGTCTGGAACCTTTGTGTAATTGCAATCCTCGGAAGAAGCGACGACGTTTACTTCGCCATACATCTTGGCCTCGCCGAGAGCTTTTTTCGACCAGTTGCCTGATTGAATGTAGTCGGCTTTGCCCTTCTTCATGAGGTTCATTGGAATAGCGGCGAACTGAGCCGTCGCACCACCCTGCATGAAAATCACGCGGTAGTTTTCTGGCATGTGCAAAAGCTCACGAAGGTCAGCTTCTGCCGTGTCAATAATTTCCTGGAAGTCTTTAGATCGGTGAGACATCTCCATGACGCTCATGCCGCATCCCTTGTAGTCGACTAAATCTTTCTGAGCCTCTTCTAAAACGCTTAATGGGAGGTTTGCTGGGCCTGCCGAAAAATTGTAGACACGTGTCATCCGTTACTCCTAACTAACAAAGACTTTAATTTTGGTGAGTTTAAGAAAAATAAACCAACCCTACATAAAGTGTATAACACGTTGAATTAAGTGCTAGTCAATGGCAGCCAAGAATCTGTCTTTGCCAGCTAAATCTTTGATAATCGAAACATCTTTGAGGCCGGCTTCGATCGCAATCCTTTTAGCAAGATCCAAGCAAGTCTCATGAAGCTCGAACAAATAAAGACCGCCAGGCTCAAGCATTCCGCGGGTGCTTTTCAAAATTTCGCGGTAGACGTCAAGGCCATCCTGGCCTCCATCAAGCGCAAGCATCGGCTCATGGTCGCGAACTTCGCGAGGCAACTTCTTGCACACATCGGTTGGAACGTAGGGCGGGTTGCTCACAATCGCGTTGAAGTGATTTCTTGAGTGTTGGAAATATTCAAAATTATCGAGGCATGAACACTGCTCAAAATAGATGTTCTCAAGCTGGTCGTACCTTTTAGCGTTTCTCATTGCAACGACGAGTGCCTTCTTTGAAACATCGGTTGCATAAACAATCGACTCGTCAAATTCCGTTGCGAACGAAACAGCCAAAGCGCCGCTTCCAGTGCCAATGTCGGCAAGAAGCGGCCACTCAATGTTGTTTTTCTTTAGGTAATAGGCGACGATGTCAACCATCATTTCAGTCTCGGGACGAGGAATCAAGACGTCAGGCGTCACCTCGAGTTCGAGATATCTAAAAGGTGCAGTCCCGAAGACATATTGCACGGGCTCGCCTTGCGCAACGCGGTTGCATGCGTCGTCAATTTTGTCGCATTCCCAAAGCTTGAGCATTGGCTTTTTTAAAAGGGCCTTCGCGTAGGACATGCCCAAAACTTCGGAAATGATGTATCGCGAAAGATTGGCACCATTTTCAATGCCGCAATCGTCAAAGTAATTCGCGATGTATTCCTGAACCGCTGTTAGCGGGGTCAGTTTCTCGTCAGTCACGACTACACCGCATCCTCGAGTTTTTGCGCACGGTCAGCTGCCTGCAGCGCGTTAATCATGTCGATGAGTTTGTCGCCAAGAAGAACGCCGTTATAGGTCATCGAAACACCGATGCGGTGGTCGGTGACGCGGTCTTGTGGACCGTTGTAGGTGCGAATCTTTTCTGCACGATCACCACTGCCGATTTGTGCGAGACGCTTTGCGCCTTCCTCAGCCTGCTGGTCAGCAAGCATTTTTTCGTAAAGACGAGCACGAAGAACCGACATAGCAGCAATCTTGTTTTGCAGCTGTGACTTCTGGTCTTGCGACTGAACGACGAGACCAGTTGGAAGGTGTGTAATGCGAACAGCCGAGTCGGTCGTGTTAACGCACTGACCACCAGGGCCGCCTGCGCGGAAAACGTCGATGCGAAGGTCGCCTTCGTTGATTTCAACTTCAACTTCGTCAGCTTCAGGCAAAACAGCAACTGTAGCAGTGGAAGTGTGAATTCTTCCCTGGCTCTCGGTTTTTGGCACGCGCTGAACGCGATGCACTCCACTCTCAAACTTCATGAGAGAGTAAACGTAGTCGCCCTTAACCTTGAACTGGATTTCTTTATAGCCGCCAATTTCTGCAGCTGAGACATCCATGAGTTCAATCTTCCAGCCTTGCGAACCAGCGAAGCGCTCATACATTTTGTAGAGGTCGCCAGCAAAAATCGCAGCTTCGTCACCGCCAGCAGCAGCACGAATTTCAACGATAATGTCCTTTTCGTCAGCTGGGTCTTCTGGAATCAAAAGAATCTTGATTTGCTCTTCCATGTCGGGAAGCAAAGGTTCGATTCGAGAAATCTCTTCTGTTGCAAACGACTTCATTTCAGCATCGGAAAGCATCTCTTTTGCCTCTTCGAGGTCGTTCATCAGAGAAACATATTCCTTAGCCAGCTTCGCAAGATCTCCCTGGCGAGAGTATTCTTTTGCAAGTCGGTTGTATTCTTTTTGGTCGGAAATGATGGCAGGGTCGGCCATCTTTTCCTCAAGGTCGTGATAGGCCTTGAGGAAATCGCCCATTTTACTTTTTAATTCTGCGTCAGCCATATGTTGCCTTTATAGTTGTGCTTCTTTAATAACGTCAATGAGTTTTTGCTGCTCCCATGAGCCAAGGTCGCCCTCGAAGCGGTCACGAACCGAAACTGTTCCGTTCTCGACCTCTTTGTCGCCGATGACAACCATGTATGGAATCTTTTCGGCTTGAGCTTTTGCAATCTTTACCTTCATTGGCTCGTTTTCGAGCATCATCTCAACGCGGCCGCCAACAGCTTTGAGCTTTTTCTCGAAGTCTTTTGCGGCGTCGATGTGACGGTCGGTAATTGGAAGAATTGCAACCTGGGTTGGTGCAAGCCACAGTGGGAATGCGCCAGCGTAGTGCTCAATCAAGATGCCAAGGAAGCGCTCGATTGAACCGAAGATTGCGCGGTGTAGCATCCATGGGCGCTGCTCGGTGTTGTCAGCGTCGCGGTAGGTGAGATTGAAGCGCTCAGGCATGTTGAAGTCAACCTGAACAGTTGAGCATTGCCATGTTCTGCCAAGAGCATCTTTAACTTTGATGTCAATCTTTGGACCATAGAATGCGCCGTCGCCTTCGTTGATGTCGTAATCAAGATTGTGCTGCTTGCAAGCCTCTTTCAGTGAGTTTGTAGCATGCTCCCACATCTCGTCGGTGCCAATCGACTTGGAAGGACGAGTTGAGATTTCTGCTTCATACTCAAAGCCGAACGTTGTCATGATGTGGTCAACGAGGTCAAGAATTGCGCAAACTTCGTCAACTACCTGCTCTTTTGTGCAGAAGACGTGTGCATCATCTTGCGTGAAACCACGAGCACGAAGCAGGCCATGAACAACGCCGCTCATCTCGTGACGATAAACTGTGCCGAACTCAAAGTAGCGAAGTGGCAGGTCGCGGTAGGAATGCAGGTTTGCACGATAGAGCATTACGTGACCTGGGCAGTTCATTGGCTTTACAGCATATTCAACAAGGTTAGGGTTCTCATCGTCGCCCTCGTTGATGTTGAAGAAATACATGTTTTCTTTGTAGAAGCCGTAGTGGCCAGAAGTCTTCCAAACGTCAGCGTTGAAGACATGAGGTGTGATGACCTCTTCATAACCACGGTCATAAAGGTCGCGGCGCAGCCATTCCTGCATGAGACGAATGACGCGAGCACCTTTTGGAAGATAGAGCGGAAGACCAGCACCGGCAAGACTATCCATTGTGTAAATGCCCAGCTCACGGCCAAGTTTTCTGTGGTCGCGCTTCTCGGCTTCCTCAATCATTGTGAGGTAGTCGGTGAGGTCCTTTTTCTTGAAGAATGCAGTGCCATAAATGCGTGTGAGCATTTCGCGCTCAGAGTCGCCCTTCCAATAGGCACCAGCAACCTTAGTCAGTTTAATCGCATTTTTGTCAATCATGCCAGCGCGAGCTACGTGTGGTCCGCCGCAAAGGTCAACGAAGTTGCCATGCTTGCGAATTGTGATTTGAACGTCATCGTCGAAGTCGTCGATGTGCTCGAGCTTGAGGCGCTGATCCTTGAAAATTTCTTTCGCCTCGTCGCGAGTTACAACCTGCTTTACAAAAGGTTCATCGAGGTCGATGATTTCCTTCATTTTGTTTTCGATTTTCTCGAAGTCGTTAACCGAGACCGACTCTGGCAGAGCAAAGTCATAGAAGAAACCGTCATCGGTTTGTGGACCAAAACCAATTTGTGTGCCTGGGTAAAGTGTTTGCACAGCTTCTGCAAGAATGTGCGCTGTGGAGTGGCGCATAACACCGAGTGCCTCAGGCGATTTTGATGTGAGGATTTCAATTGTGTCGCCGTCTTTCACGACGTCAGTGAGGTCGGCAAACTCGCCGTTAATCTTGCCAAGCAATGCAGCACGTGCAAGACCTTGACCGACAGAAGCCGCAACGTCGTAAACTGTTGCGTTTTCTTCGACCTCTTTAGAGGAGCCATCTGGAAGTTTAATTTCGATTGACATGAGTCATCCTTTCTAGTGCCGGGCGCACACAAAGCGCCTGCCTTATTACACGCCTCGGTTTTGATTGCCGAGTCGCTCTTACCAAAATGAAAATATTTAATTGATGCCTGTTGTTTCAGACGTGGTGCGTGTTTGAGCAGCTTGAGCTTGTGCCTGAGACTGACGTGGCTGTGCCGAACGTCTTCTTGCAGGGCGATGAGCCTGTGCGTTTTGAGCGGAAGCACGACCTGCTACAGGCATTGCGCAGTAGGGGCAAACTGGCCATGCAGGCTCTAGTGGCTTGCCACAATTTCCGCAAAGATTTCTGAGCTGTGTTTGGCAGTTAGGGCAAATGACATAGGTGTCCTTTACAGGGTAGCCACAATTTGCGCACTCGCCATATTTCATGAGCTGACGCTGCTTGAGAGCAACCTCGAGCTCTTGCTCATCACGATCCATTGCAAGCATTGGAGGACGAAGCAGAAGATATGCAACGATTCCCGCGCCTGGCACAAGGCCGATGATCATCCACTTTACAGGCGAGGTTCCGCGAAGTCTCGCGTCTCTAGCAATCCAAACAATGCTTAGCGCATAAAGACAAACAATCAAAAGAATGACAATCGTGAACGCCATTTGCATTTGAGGTGTCCATATTTGCTTAACTAATTCGCTCATTTAATCCATCCGTTAGCTGTCAAATAAAACAAGGTTGATTTTATCACACGACAAAATCAAGAGTTGAGGCTAGTTAAGCCCCTCTAACTGCGCAGTTGCCTTCTCATAAACCTCTTTGAGCTCAGCGAAATGCGCCTTGTCTTTATCAATAATTTCTTGTGCCGCTTTTGCCAAGAAGCCAGGGTTGTTAAGCTTCTTCTCGAGCTTGTCCATGTCTTTCTTTGTCTCGGCAATCTTTTTCTCAAGACGTTTTTTCTCAGCATCAAGGTCAACATGCTCAGAAATGTCGAAGTAAATCTCGAGCTTGTTGGTAACAACAACAGCTGCACCTTGTGGTTTTTGTGCATCAGGAGCAACTTCGAGAGTCTCATAATTTGCAAGCTTGTTGATGAGTGCTGCCTGGTTGTTGATGAGCTCGGCGCTTTCAGCGTCGGCTTTAACAACAATCTTTAACGCATTCTTTGGAGAAATGCCATAGCGTGCACGAACTGAACGAGCGCTTGCAACGATTGAAGTTACAAGCTCAATTTTCATCTCGGAATCGTTGTCGATGAACTGAGCTAGGTCGCTCGCCTCTGGCCAGTCAGCAACAATCAGCATGTCGTCTTCTGCCTTGCCAGGTTTGATTTCTGCATAAATCTCTTCAGTGATAAATGGCATAACAGGGTGAAGAAGTTTGCAAGCAGTCTCAAGAATAAAGAGCAAGTTGCCCTGGCAGATTGCTTTGTCGGCAGGGTCGGCATCTTTTGCAAGTCTTGCCTTTGAGAACTCGATATACCAGTCGCAGAACTCGTTCCAGAAGAACTGATAGAGCGCCTGGGTCATTGCGCCGAAGTCATATTCAGCATAGGCTGCATCAACATTTGCAACGAGCTTTGCAAGCTTCGAGAGAATCCATTTGTCTGTCAGCGTTGCAGGGTTAGCTTTTGGAGTTGCACCCTCGTCAAGGTTCATTGTCACATAGCGAGCCGCGTTTCTAACCTTGTTAGCAAAGTTTCTAGCGCCTTCGATTTTTCTCTCGTCGAAGTTTACTGCCTGGTTGCCGGTTACCTGTGTGAGCAGACCAAAACGCATTCCGTCAGCAGAATAGTTCTCCATGAGAGCAAGTGGATCAACGCCGTTTCCGCGTGATTTGCTCATTGGTTTGCCGTCGGCACCCATGACTGTTGGGTGAATGATGACCTCTTTAAATGGAATTTGGCCTGTGCAATATTCAGAAGCCATAACCATTCTTGCAACCCAAAGGCCCATGATGTCGCGTGCTGTTGAGAGCACCTGAGTTGGGTAGCGTTCAGCAAGCTCTTGCTCACCACCGTTTGCCCAGCCTTGTGTTGCGAAAGGCCAAAGTTGCGATGAGAACCATGTGTCAAGAACGTCTTCGTCTTGATGAACATGTCCGCCACATTTTGGGCAAGTGTCAATTGGGTCCACGCTTGCGCCTTCCCAACCGCACTCATCGCAGTAAAACATTGGAATCCTGTGGCCCCACCAAAGTTGGCGAGAAATGCACCAGTCTTTGAGGTTGTCGAGCCAGTCAAGATAAACTTGCTTCCAACGTGATGGATAAAACTTGATTTCATCAGTTGCAACAGCTTCACGTGCAGCGCCTTTGATTTTCTCAACATCAACAAACCACTGCTCTGAAAGCCAAGGCTCAAGCGTTGTGTGGCAGCGATAGCAATGCATAACGGAGTGGTTGAGATCCTCAATGTGGTCAAGAAGGCCGAGTTTCTCGAATTCTTTTACAACCTCAACGCGAGCCTCGTCACGATCCATTCCGCTGAAACGACCATAGCCCTCAACAACGTGAGCAGTCTCATCAAAGATGTTGATGACTTCAAGGTCATTGCGCTGACCCATTGCATAGTCGTTAGGGTCGTGAGCTGGCGTTGTTTTTACGCATCCAGTGCCGAACTCAGCATCAACATAGAAATCCTCAAAGATTGGAATTTCGCGATTAACAATTGGCAAAACAACAGTCTTGCCAACGAGGTTTTTGTAGCGTTTGTCCTTTGGAGAAACTGCAACACCAGTGTCGCCGAGCATTGTTTCTGGACGAGTTGTTGCAACAACGAGATATTCAATGCCATCAACTGGCTCTTTCAGAGGGTAGCGCATGTACCAAAGGTGGCTAGCCTCATCTTGATATTCAGCTTCGTCGTCGGCAATTGCAGTTGTGCAATGAGGGCACCAGTTAACGATGCGCTTGCCACGATAGATGATGCCGTCGTTGTACCAGTCAACGAAAAGCTTGCGAACTGCGCGTGAAAACTCGTCGCTCATTGTGAACTGCTCTTGGTCATAGTCACAAGAGCAACCCATGCCAGCAATTTGGTTCACGATCGTTGTGCCATATTCGCGGCGCCATTCTTGGCAAGCCTCGATGAACTTCTCGCGGCCAATCTCGCGGCGGTTAATTCCCTGCTCAGCAAGGTGTTTGTCAACCTTAGTTTGAGTTGCAATGCCAGCGTGGTCGGTTCCAAGAACCCAACGAGTTTGATAACCCTGCATTCTTGCGCGGCGAATGCAAGCATCCTGAATTGTGTCATTTAGGGCATGACCCATGTGAAGAACGCCGGTGATGTTTGGAGGTGGAATTGTGATTGTGTAGGAATCAGAAGCATTTTTGCCTTTTCCCTTGCTTCTTGAGAAAAAGCCGTTCTTTTTCCACGCCTCAAAAATCTCGCTTTCACGCTTGCGGTCTTCGCTAGTCATAGTTTTTCACCTTTTATTGAATTGTTTTAGCTATTTGCAACACTAGCACTTTTGCTAGCTTTTTTTGAAGATTTTGCTTTCGCAACTTTTTCGATGACAGGGTTAGTTCTGTCGGTTACGTTTTCTTTCGTGACGTTGACGGTTGTTGGGCAACCAAACTCAGGCACCTCAAACATTGCATCGGAAAGCACACGCTCAACAATCGCGCGAAGTCCTCGAGCGCCAGTGCCACGAGTTTTCGCTTCTTCTGCAATTGCAGAAAGAGCATCGTCATCAAAAGTGAGTTTCGAGTCTTCGATTTCGAACAAGCGAGTGTATTGCTTTACCAGGGAGTTCTTTGGCTCGGTGAGAATGCGAACGAGCGCATCAATGTCGAGCTCATCAAGCGATGTCACGACTGGAACTCTGCCGATAAATTCTGGAATCAAACCGAATTGCTTCAAGTCTTCTGGCGTGCATTCTTTCAGAAGTGAAGCTTCTGATTTTTTGGAAACTTCAGAAACGTTGCTTGTGAAGCCGAGGCCTTTTTTGCCGACGCGCTTTGAAATGATGTCGGAAAGACCAACGAAAGCACCGCCGAAAATGAAGAGGATGTTCGATGTGTCTACGTCGATTACCTCTTGTTGCGGGTGTTTTCTGCCACCTTGTGGAGGAACCGAAACTTCACTGCCCTCGATGATTTTCAAAAGTGCTTGCTGCACGCCTTCGCCTGAAACGTCGCGAGCAATTGAAACGTTTTCGCCTTTCTTGGCAATCTTGTCAATCTCGTCGACATAAACGATGCCAATTTGAGCTTCTTCGATGTCCCAATCGGCAGCAATCAAAAGTTTGCGAAGGATGTTTTCAACGTCGTCGCCAACGTAACCTGCCTCGGTGAGCGTGGTTGCATCGGCAATCGCGAAAGGCACTTGGATGATGCGAGCAAGTGACTGCGCAAGCAGCGTTTTGCCCGAACCAGTTGGGCCCAAAAGCATAACGTTAGGAATTTGAATTTCCACATCGCTTGCTTTATGGTCATCAAGAAAGATGCGCTTATAGTGGTTATAAACTGCAATTGAAAGCTTCTTTTTAGCTTCGTCTTGCCCGACTACATAATCGCTGAGCTCAGCGTAAATCTCTTTTGGCTTCTTAAGTTTAGTGCGGTCAATTTTTGGCCTGCTTGAATGCGCAGGCTCAAAAACGCTATCGGAAGCACTTGTGTAGTAATTGTTATCGTAATTTTGAATTTCGCGCATTTCGTCGAAGCGCTCATTTATGAAAGTGCGGAACTCCTCCTCATCGAAGAAGTTGTCGTTAGCAGGGTCATCGATGTCCATGCCACGATCCATCAAAGTTTGCAAACGAACCGACTCAGCCATTGCCTCAACACAGTCGTCACAAATATAAATGCCGTCTCGGCCAACCATAGACTCAGCCTCACTCTGCTTTTTCCCGCAGAATGAGCACTCAATTTCGTCGTTGTCAGTCGTCTTTTTCACTTTCGCCTTTCAGTCAAAAAACAAACTTTATGCGCCGTGCTTTGTGAGAACCTCGTCGACCAGGCCATACTCTTTTGCTTCTTCAGCAGTGAGCCAGTTGTCGCGCTCGGTGTCGCGAGCGATTGTCTCAATGTCTTGGCCAGAAGCCTCAGCGAGAATGCCATTGAGACGTGCGCGAGTCTTCTTCATTTGCTCAGCAATGATTGCCATGTCGGTCTCTTGCGTGCCACTTTGAGCGCCACCCATTGGCTGATGAATGAGCACTTCCGAGTTGGGAAGAGCGTAACGCTTTCCCTTTGTGCCGCCTGCAAGAAGAACGGAAGCCATTGAAGCGCAAAGGCCGATGCAGATTGTTGACACGTCGCACTTAATAAAGTTCATCGTATCAAGAATTGCAAGGCCAGCAGTGACAGAACCGCCAGGCGAGTTAATGTATAGAGAGATGTCCTTGTCAGGATCGTCGCTCTCAAGGTGGAGAAGCTGAGCAACAACTGTGTTTGCAACGGCATCGTCGATTTGCTCACCAAGGAAAACGATTCTGTCGTTTAACAAACGAGAGTAAATGTCGTAGGATCTCTCGCCTCTTGGCGACTGCTCAATAACGTATGGAATCAAAGCCGATCTTGTGTTGCTCATGCGTAACTCCTTTTAAGTCAAATTTAAATCAACCGCTGAACTTAAATTACAGAAGTAACTTGATTATTCCTCAGTTGACTCTGCTTCTTCCGCCTTTGCAGGCTCTTCTTTTTCCTCAGCTTTGTCAGCTTCAGCTTTTGCGTTGTCGTCGTCGAACTGGTGAGCTGCTTTGTCAGCATCAACAGTGAAGACTGCGCTCTCAACTGCATTCTCGACAGCCTTTGAACGCTCGATAGCTTCGCGAAGTCTCCAAAGACGGCCGTCTTCAGCCCACTTTTTCTTTGTAGCTTCAACGTCTTTTACGCCAGCTTTTGCAAACTCTTCTGCGAGATCCTCATCGGTTGTAGCAAGGTCGAAGTGGCGAACCCAAGCGTCGAGTGCCATGCGAGTTTTTGCCTCGTCAATAGCCTGCTTCTTTACATCCTCATAGAACTCATCAGATGACATCTTGCGAGATGCGAGGTATTGATCAAATGTGAGGCCATATTGCTGCAGGTTCTGGAACATCTCGTTTAAAAGAGCATTGTTTACGAATGCAACCATTTCCTCTGTTGGCTCGACCTCAACGCGGTCGCGAAGCTTAAGAGAAACAACGTCCTCTTTAAGACGAGGAAGAGCTGCTTTTTTCTCGTTCTCAACGAGACCAGAAATTGCCTCGCGAAGTTTTTCCATTGACTCGAAGCCCATCTTCTCGACAACGACTTCCTCGGTGACTTCTTCATCGTCCTCAAGGCCTGCATAGCCTTTGTACATGTCGATTTGTGATTTGATGTCTTCTTCAGTTGCCTCAGTTGGAGGAATGAAGCCCTCAACTGGCTCGTAGCTTGAAAGCTCGATTACAGGAGAAACTTCAAGCTCGAACTCGAACTTGAAAGGTGTTTTGTCCTCAACGAACATCTCGTTTTCTTTACCTTCGAAGTTTGGCTCGCCAACAGGGCGAAGTGACTCCTGCTCGATGAGCAGATGGTATGCGTCGTTCAAAACTTCCTCAGTAGCATCGAGGTAAACTGTCTCTTTGCCAACAGCGTTGTTGATGACCGGACGAGGTGCTTTACCTGCGCGGAAGCCAGGGAATTTGTATTTGTTAGCGTACTTTTTATATTGAGCGGCAAGCTCTTTTGAAACACTTTCAGCATCAACTTCTGCTGAAACCTTAACGCGCGTGTCGTTTACTTTAGTTACTTCTGCCTTTAATTCCATTGTCTAAAAGACTCCTATAATCGTTAATTTACAAGTCATATTATGCTAGCATATTTCATTGTTCGCATGTAATGCACGTTATGCTTACATGCGTTTTTAGTTGTACAACGCGGGCGTGGCGGAATTGGCAGACGCACCAGATTTAGGTTCTGGCGTGGAGACACGTGAAGGTTCAAGTCCTTTCGCCCGCACCATTTCTTAAAGGTAATCAAAAGAGAAAGGATCATGATGGCTGAGGAAACGGGCCAGAAGAAAAATCTCTGGCAGAAATGGATGGACCTCCCCTTAGTAGGAAGGATTTTGGGCGGAATTATAATCGGCGTTATACTTGCGCTCACAATACCTCAAGCTGGCGACTCACTTCAGGGATTAAGCGAATTCATCATGCTTTTGGGAAAACTTTTCACAACTGCACTGAAAGCAATCGCTCCAATTCTTGTTTTCTTCCTGGTTGTGTCATCAATCATGAACGCAAAAACGGCAGGCAATCTAAAGACTGTCATCATTCTTTATTTAGTAGCAACAACACTTTCAGCAATTGTCGCTGTTATCGCTTGCCACTTCTTCCCACTCACACTCGTTTGGCCATCAACTGTTGATGTTGAGCAATCAAGCCCTGGTAGTGTTGGTGAGGTTTTCACAAACGTAATTGTTGGCATGGTTTCAAACCCAGTGCAAGCTCTCGCTGACGGCAGCTTCTTGAGCATCCTTTTCTGGGCTGCAATCATTGGAATTGCGCTTCGTCACGCAAACCCAACTACAAGCGAGTTCATGGGCGACATGGCTCATGCAACAACCACTGCAGTTCGTTGGGTAATCAACATGGCTCCATTCGGAATTTTGGGACTTGTTTACACATCGGTCACTGAGGCTGGCCTTGAAATCTTTACATCCTACGGCAAAGTCGTTCTTCTGCTCGTTGGATGCATGCTCTTGATGACTCTGATTGTTAACCCAATCATCGTTGCAATTTGCATTCGCAAGAACCCATATCCACTGCTTTGGAGAACTCTCAAAGAGTCCTACATCACAGCGTTCTTCACACGTTCAAGTGCTGCAAACATTCCTGTTAACATGGAGCTTTGCCAGAAACTCGGCCTCGACGAAGAGTCCTACTCAGTTTCAATTCCACTGGGCGCAACAATCAACATGGGCGGCGCGGCAATCACCATTTCTGTAATGGCGATGTGCGCAGCTAACACTCTTGGAATTCATGTTGACGTTGCTCCTGCAATTCTTCTTTGCATCATTGGTGCACTTGGCGCATGCGGCGCATCTGGCGTTGCTGGCGGCTCACTGCTCCTCATTCCACTGGCTTGCTCGCTTTTCGGAATTGGCAACGACGTGGCAATGAACGTAGTTGCAATTGGCTTTATCATCGGCGTTATCCAAGACTCGTTCGAGACAGCTCAGAACAGCTCAACAGACGTTCTGTTCACAGCTACTGCCGACTACATGCATCAGCTCAAAGAAGGCAAGGAAATTCACCCTGGCAAAGACGCAGTTCGCGCATAAAACCGCCAGGTGCTTGCGTGACAAAACCGCAAGGGATTAGGTTAGAAGCCTAAACAAGAACATAAAGAAACAACGAAAGGTGCTGACGAAAATCAGCACCTTTTTTAATAGCCTTCGTCGGTGTAAACCCAATCGACGTAGTCGCCGTCTTCGAGGGTGAAGCCACTGCAAGCAATGCCTGGAAAATTGCCATTTACAGCATAAAGCCAGCCGCTCATTGAGCCGTAATCTTTCTCGGCAAGACCGCCGATAGCGACAACATACATTCCATAGGAAGTGCTTTTTGCGTTGACTGAAAGCCCGCAAGCCATGAGAGCGTCGTAGGCTGTCGCTCCAATTGGCAGCGTGAATGTTCCGCCACCTGAAACTCCATGGCCTGAGACGCTAACTGAAACAGTGACAGAAGTTGGAACGACTTCTTCAGAAGAAGAATCAGACCCGCTAGCAGAGCCGTCGCCAGATTTCCATTCGTATGAATATTCATATTCAGCCGTAGACTCAGCCTGGGCTTTTCCCTCTTCACTCTTTTCTTCATTTTGAGATTTATTGTCAGCTGAGGCTTGAGTTTGAGACTGCTCCGCGGCCTGTTGAGAAGAGCTTGTCTGACCGGGGAGCGAACGAAGTGCAAGAACGCAGCAAAGAACCACAATAGCCGCCAGCACTAAAGCGGTGGCTATTGCGATTGCTGTTTTCTTATTTACTTCGCTTGAAGAAGTCTTTTTACATGAAGCCCCCTCGTCTTTGCTGGAGACTTCATGTTCCCCACCATTCGCAGAAGAGTTAGCTGCACGCGCGTCTAAAACTTCATTACTATTATTTCTCTCAGACCCATTGTCTTTTCTCATAAAAACCCTCAGCAAATTAATTTCAGCTGAGACAAGTCGTCTCTAGCTAGTCGCCTATCCCCTTTTGCGAACTCT
>JAUMVS010000010.1:14101-22596 GCA_030530045.1 Phoenicibacter congonensis | reverse complement strand
ACGCAGGAGTTCTACGTCAACGACCACGGCGTGCAAATGGACGTGTTTGGCAATTCGATTTCTGTTCGCTACATGCAACTTCTCGGCCACGACGTTGAGATGCCTGAGAAATGCTACGGCGGCCTTTACGTTAAAGACATCGCTCAAAGCATCATCGATGCTGACGGCAACAAATATGAAAGCCTCTCTGACGAAGAAAGAATGGCAGAATTCCGCGAGATTGGCTACAAGCTCATGCTTGAGAATCAAAGAGAAATTTGCAGCTCTATCGGCACAAACTTTGAAGTTTGGTTCTCGGAAAGAACGCTTTATGTCAAAGATGAAAACGGCAAGAGCATGGTCGACTATGCGCTTGAAGCCATGAAGGAAAAGGGCTACATCTATGAGGATGAGGGCGCAATTTGGTTTAGGTCGACGGAGCTTGGCGACGACAAAAACCGCGTGCTCATCAAGGCAAACGGCGAGATGACCTACTTCATGAGCGACGTTGCCTACCACTACAACAAAATGTCGCGTGGCTTCGACCACCTGATTAACATTTGGGGCGCTGACCATCATGGCTATGTAAAGCGCTGCGAATGCATGATGGAGGCATGGGGCTACAAAGACAAGCTCGAGGTCGTTCTTGGCCAGCTAGTTAATCTCTTCCGTGACGGCGAGTCGGTCAGAATGTCGAAGAGAACTGGCGAGATGGTGACACTTGAAGAACTCATCGACGAAGTTGGCTCTGACGCAACACGTTACCTCATGCTTGCAAAATCTAGCGACCAACCAATCGATTTCGACATTGAGGTTGCGAAAAAGAAGGACTCTTCAAACCCCGTCTATTACGTGCAATATGCACACGCTCGCATTTGCTCAATTTTGAGAAAAGCAGCTGCTGAAAGCGGCATGAGCGAAGAGGAAATCGCCTCTCTTTCAACTGACGAGCTCGCAGAAAAACTCATCGGCAGCGATGTCAACCTGTCACTTCTCACACACGAGTCGGAACTTGCAATCATGCGCAAGATGGCCGACTTCAAGGCATTTGTTGAGACGACTGCCAAAGACAGAGCGCCATACCGCTGCACACACTACGTCGAAGAACTAGCTGCGCTGTTCCATGGCTTCTACACAAACTGCCACGTCATCCAAGACGACAAGGAACTGCAGAAGGCACGTCTCGCACTGTGCGACGCATCACGCAAACTCATCGCGCTCGTGCTCTCACTTCTGGGCGTTAGCGCGCCAAGCAAAATGTAACAAAATTCCTCGCATTACTAAACTCATAAACTCAACAAGAAAGCCGCCCAAAGGCGGCTTTCTCATTTCCGCTACAGATAGAAAGACCTAAGCTGGCAGCTAAGATTTGGACAGAACCGCCAACCTACAATTAAGGCAAGAAAGCAAGAATAAGGAGATGCCATGTTGACAAAACTTATTGTTGCTACGATTGTGTTTTGCGAGACCTATGAGGTACGAAGAGGCATTACGGCTTTGCTTGTCACGCTAGAGCTTATCTTGAGTGTTTTTCTAATTCCATTAATAATGCTTGCAGCATGCATTCGTGCAATGTTTATTAAGTAAAACAAATCGCACGCGCCGCACCCGCCCGCGCTGGCAGGCTTAGTCGGTCGTGAGGCCGAGTTTGCGTTTGTCGAGCTTCAAGATTAGGAAGAGCAGCACCGTGCAAATCAGAATTACGCTTGCGCCGAGGGCCATTGCAATGCCAAGGTAATATTCCTGCATGTTCGTGATGATTGACACAGAAATTGGTCGGTTAAACACACCGTAGAGCAGCGATGACATAGTGTACTCGCCCATCATCTTTACGAACACGAGGATTGCGCCTGAAAGAATTCCCGCAATAATCATTGGCAGCACGACCGTTCTGAACGTGCGGAATGCGCCAGCGCCGAGTGAACGTGCGGCTTCTTCTGCATTTTCAGGCATGGAGCCAAGAGCGATGCGAGAAGTGTTTAGCATAATCGGAAGCGCGATGATTGTGTAGGCAAGAGGTAGAATTTCAAACTTGCCAACAAGCGTTGTGCCGAACGCAAACACGTTTGGAACGTTAAATGCAACGATGAGACCAACAGCCACAACCGATGCTGGGATACACCAAGGAACAGTGATTGAAAGCTGAGCAAGACCGGCGAAAGCGCCAGCTGCCTTTCCTTTGACACGCTGGCGGAAATAGGCCGTCGGCAGCGAAATCAAAGTGGACGCAAGAACAGCAATAGCGGCCATCTCAAGCGAGTTGAAAAGTGGCGCTATGTCGCGGCGATTCGTGAAAAGCGTGACGTAGTTATCAAGCGTGAAGTCGTGAGGAATGATCTGCGTCATGATTGCTTTTCCGCTTTGGAAGCTCATCCAGAAGACGATGAAAACCTGCGCCAGAATCATGGCAACCTGCAGGAAAACAAAGATCACGAACAAAACTCGCAAGCCCTTTTTCTGTTTGCCGAAATCGGGTTGGTAATTGACGTGACGAGTTGAGGCATTGCCTGCAAGGCGAGCACTCAGCCACGAGCAGAAAGCCGTAACAACAACACCGAAAATCAGAAGAATTGTAACCTCTAGCGAAGTGCTGAACATGTCGAAGTTCAGCTTTGAATCGGCAATTTGCTTAACGAGAACGCGGTAGTTTCCGCCGACAAGGGTTGGAGCAGAAAGGCTGCCGATTGCCGAAACAAATGTCGTCATTGAGCTGATGCAAATTGCAGGCAGAAGAGGTGGCAAAATTGCGTCTTTGAAAACCTTCCACTTCCCTGCTCCGAGAGATTTTGCAGCATCGACAGTTGAGGCGTCGATTTGCGCGAGCGCCGAATTCATGTTGATGAAGAAGTAGACATACTGCGTGTAGGTAATCACGAGTACGATTGCGCCGAGCCCCTCGAATTTGTAGGGGATCGTGTCCATGTTAAAAAAAAGCTTTATTGCCTGCGTGATGATGCCACTTTCGCCATACATTTGAGTAAAAGCGATGACGATGACGATGCCTGGAATCATGACCGGGCTCATGAGTAAAATTTGTAGCAGCGTTTTCCCGTGTTTACAGAAATAGCGCATGTAAACTGCAAGAAGCGTGCCCAGAGTTCCGCATGTGAGAACGCAGCAAATGCCGACTGTGAACGTGTTTGTGAGAACCGTAATGTTTGCAGGAGTTGAGAAATAGTCAACATAGCCCTGCAGCGAAAAAGCGCCGTTGACAATGAGCGATTTTGCAATCGTTTCAACAAGCGGCAGGATGATGTAGCCAACCGAGAATACGATGACTAAAGCTAGGAAGATTAGCTTTAGCGGCTGGCGGCGAATTGAAGACAGGACTTGCATTATTTTGCCTCGCTAATCCAGGCAACATCGCCAGGCTTGAAGTGAACCGTTGTGCGGGTGTTTAGCATCATGACGCGAACCTCTTTGCCGTCAACGGCAACCACGCAGTAGATTACAGAGCCTTCATATTTGATGCGTTTCACAACGCCTCTAATCGCACCTTCCTTCTCTTCGAGATCAATCCAGAGATGCTCGGGGCGAATGTAGATTTTCCCGTCGGCTTCAATCGATTCAAACTTCGACCAGACCGAATCTTTATCAAAGACGTTCATCTCACCGATAAATGTGCGTGTGAATTCCGTTTTTGGAGTTTCGTAGATTTCGTAGGGCGTGCCAGTTTGCTCGATGACACCTTGGTTCATGACCGAAACTGTGTCTGAAATTGACAAGGCTTCTGACTGCTCATGAGTAATAAGAAGCGTTGTAATTCCGATTTGCTGCTGAATTTTTCGCAGTTCAGCGCGCATTTTTTCACGAAGGGAAATGTCGAGGTTGCTCATCGGCTCGTCAAGCAGCAAAACGTTTACGCCACGTGCCAAAGCACGAGCAAGCGCAACGCGCTGTTGCTGGCCGCCAGAAAGCTCGCGAACGTTTCTGTCGCGGAACTCAGTCATGTTCACAAGGTCGAGATATTCATCAACTCGCTTATTGACCTCTTCCTTCGAAACTTTATCGACTTTCAAACCATAGGCGACATTTTCTGCAACTGTCATGTGCAGGAACAGGGCGTAATTCTGAAAAACGATGCCCATGCTGCGCTTTTCAGGAGCAAGGTTCGTGACATCTTTTCCGTCGATGAAAATTTTTCCGCTCGTTGGAGTCAAGAAGCCAGCTACGAGGCGAAGCAGCGTTGTTTTTCCGCAGCCTGAAAGGCCGAGCAGCGAATGGAGTTCGCCATCTTTGATTTCAAGATTGATGTTTTTTAAAACATCTTGTCCGCCATAGGAAAAAGTTAAATCTTTAATGGAAATGTCGCTCATTTTAAACCTTGCTTAAAAGTTGATTAATGTTGATGTGATTTAAGAACGTCGCCGACACAGCGGTTTTGTGCGTCGGCGACCTATTCTTAAACGAAGTTGGCCCGAGTTTGAGCCAGCTGGTGTGCGCTTAAAGTGATGTTGAGTTATTTGCTTTCGCTAGCAATAACTTTGTCGGCGTCGTATGCAGTGTTGTTCCAAAGGTCGAGCCACTCAGACTGCTTTGAAGAAACTGTTGCAGTGTCAACGTCGAGCATCTTGATGTCAGACTGCATCCATGAAGGGCTGTCTTTGAGAGCGCTCTTGAGAGTTGGGATGCGAGACTGCTCGTTAGCGATTTTTGCAGCAATGTCAGCGCGGCCGCAGAACTCAACAAATGCAGCTGCAGCTTTGGAGTGCTGAGCACCTTTGAGAGCAGCTACGCAGTCAAGAGCAACTACATTGCCTTCGCTTGCGCTAACCTCTTGCAGAGGCATGCCGTTTGTCTCTTTGTTTGTCTGGATGTCGTTCAGTGTTGAAACGCCGATTGCAGCTTCTTTGTTACCGATTGCCTTAAACATCATCGAGCCAGAATTGTAGTAGCTCTTGGTGTTTGAAGCGAGACCAGCGAGCCATTTGTTAGCGTCGTCCATGCTTCCGTTCTTGCTGAGCGAATAAATCATGTCGCAGATCCACTCGCGCTGTGAAGAAGAAGCGTTGTCTCTTGTGACAACCTGGCCTTCATACTTAGAATCAGCGAGGTCAGCATAGCTCTTTGGAGCTTCGTCGGCGCTGAGCATCTCGGTGTTGTAGAACATCATTACAGGTGTCTTGATTGTTGCGTACCAAAGACCCTTTGAGTCTTTGTACTCCGACTCGAGCTCGTTTGCCCAAGAAGGTGTGGTTGCCTCGAAGCAATCCTCCGATGCGAGCTGAGTGTAGACTGTTGTTGAGCCGCCATACATTACGTCAGCTTGTGGGTTGTCTTTCTCGCTCAAAATTCTGTCAGCGAGACCACCCTTGAGGTTGACGAATTCAACCTGGACGCCTGTTTCCTCAGTGAAAGCGTCTGCTACGAGCGTCAGAAGCTTTTCAGGGTGTGTCGAATAAATGACAAGTTTGTCTTCGAGCTGCTCTTTGTTTGATGAAGAGCTTGAGTCAGAAGACGTGCCGCAGCCAACAAGCGCAAAGCAAAGCAGTGCACTCATGGCGCCGGCCATGATTTTCTTAAATTTCATTGGTCCTCCCTTTCCTAATAAAATGTCTGCGAGTGAATTTGGGCAGAATTGCTCAAAGCCAATACACAGAACAGGCAAATTTACTCTAAGCGCAGAAAAAATCGAAAGCCTGTAATGAATAATTCTAACAGACAGGGTTTTGCGGGCTAAAAGCCTCGATTCACAACAAGATTTACGCACAAAAAAGAGCGGTCGAAGAGCAAGAAACAACTAAAGGGAAATTAATCTAAGAAGTGGTGCGCCCGGCAGGATTCGAACCTGCAACCGCCGGATTAGAAGTCCGATGCTCTATCCGTTGAGCCACGGGCGCATAAGCGAGGTTTATTATAACGCATGTTGCGAGTTCAAAAACGAGCAAAGGCAAAACGCCGAATCATAAATGCTCGATGAACCGCAAATTTAAATTGGGGCGTAGGCAGTGATGAATCCTGCCGCCAACATGATTACAAAACCGATGAACGCCAGCAGCAAAAGCCACCCAAAAGTGTACTTTTCTAGCCTTGGATGCTTCTTCTTCAAGCGACTTTTGTCGAAAAGAACAAACGCCCAAATCGTGACTGGCACAATAATTATTCCGATGTCGGCCACCAGCCTATAGGTTAAAGATCTGTTCGCAAATTCGCCATTCGCATTAAAAATACCCAAAACCCCCGCTAAAAACATTAATAACCACACAACAGTGACACACACATTCCACACGCGACCAACAACCTTGAACGCATACGTGTTCTTAAAAGCGTCATTAGTTTTGTTCACTTGAGCAGGAGCTTTATTTGCGGAAGCCACAGGTTTCTTTTCCGAAGACTTTTTTGCAGACCTTTTAGAAAGAGCACCCAAGGCTTTCTTCATCTCGGTAACGGAAGAATAGCGCTGCTTTGGATCAAACGCAGTCGACTTTAAAAGAACGCGCAGAAATTCTGGCGGAACCCCGGTCACAATCTGAGGGTTGTCGCGAAGAGGCGCGCTTGAAAGCTTCTTTGTGAGCATGAAATAGAAGACCATGCCAAGCGAGTAAATGTCGCTCGCGGCGTTAGTCTCGCCAAAGCCATACTGCTCTGGCGGCGCAAAAGCAGGCGTTCCAAGCTGGGTCGTGTCGGGAATTGAGTCGCCACGCTCAAACCTTGCAATTCCAAGATCAATAATTCGCACTTCCCCATCGCTGACGATAATGTTTGTCGGCTTGAGGTCGCGATGGATCAAAGGCACATCAAAAGCAGTGTGCAGTTCCTGTACAGCATCGCAAATTTTGAGAAACAGGCGCTTGATCTCGTCTTCAGAAAGCGTGTTGCTCTTTATAAACTGCTCGAGCGTTTCGCCTTCTGCATATTCAAGAATAACGACCCGCGTCGTGCCATATTTATAGAAGTCGACAATCTTTGGGCAGCAGGAAAGCTCATTGCCGCTGCATTGCTCCGCCCAAACTCTTTCGTAGGCAGCGCCCTGCTTTGAACCATCTGCAAATTCTTTCCTGATAAAACGCTTTTTTGGCTGCGTTGCGTCGGAAATTTTGACAACGACCTGCGTAGCTTCCGTCGGCGTCTGTTTTAAAGTTTCAAGAATTAGCCATTCGGAGTCTTCGTCGAAAGCTGCAAGCTGAGCATCAAGGGTTTCATCGACCAAAGCTTCCGTCATTTTTCCTCACCCAGCAAGGTTTGACCGAAACGATGCAGCTCCCCGTTCGTGCTCAGAATTGAATATTCATGCAGAACTGCGTAAATCAGAATTACATCACGTTTGTTTTTTGAGTAAAGCTCGGAATTGTTCGAAATTTTGAGAAGCCTGTTTGTCTCGTCAAGGTTACACTTCATCACAAGCGCCAGCATTATGACGATGTCGCGCGACGGCGAGGTTTTGCGCCCTGTGAAGATTTCGTAACCGTAGGTGTAATTGATGCCCGCTTCCTTGATGACATCTGCCTGCTTAAGACCTTTTGCCTCGAGCAAAATTGTGAGGTAATCGTAAAGTGAATATTTGCTCACATGATTTGTCGCGAAGAAATTGTCCAGCGAAGTCGTGGAAATTATCTCGTTTAAAAGCTCGTTAGTAAGCGACACACTGCTGCCCTTCTCAAAAATTAACTTTGTGCTAACTTGCTTCATTTTAACAAAGGAAGCACCCTCTCACCTTCAATGAAAAGGCTCAAGGGTGCAAACGTCTTTAATGTTTGAACGTCGACTAATACTGGCTCACTTGAACAACCTTGAAGGTTGCATTTGCATATTGGTCAACGACATCTTCCGTGTATGCATTGAAAACATCACTCGATGTCGATTGCCCAGAAGCAAGATTGCTTGCGTAAACATAATCAGATTGAATTCTGTTGCCTGCCGAATCTACAGCCTCGAGTTGGATGTTGTAGGTCTTCGACTCAGAATTGAGGTTCGTTACTGTTACAGTCAAGTGACCGTTTTTGCTGACGTAGGAACCGATTGTTTCTTCATCAACAGCATAGTCGCCGAAATCTACCGTAACGTCCTTGTTTAAGATTTCTTCAGTTGCATTGCCTGCGGCTTTATCGAGTGTTTTAGTTGCTTCGTCGGCTGCCTTTCCGTAAATCGATTGAGTTGCCAAAACGACAACAATTGCGACTACAGAAATCAAAGTCGCAACGATTGTGAGACCCTTGCCGCCCTTTGTTCCTTTCGAACGCGCGATGCTAATTAGGCCGATTACGCCGAAGAGCACACCAAACAAAGCAATGAAAAACGAAGCGTTATTAAGAATCGGAATCCACGACCCAACTAGGCCAACGATTCCCAAAACTAAAGACGTAATTCCGAGTGCAGATGTCTTTTTGACCTGCTGCGCTGGTTGAGCATTGTTTTCTTCTGCCATGATTTTTCCTTCCCTAAAATCAATTCTTTAAGATGTCAAAAATCTTAATAGCTGAGCGAGGCGAAAAACTTAGCCAGCAGCTAAGGCGAAGGCAAGCGTCATCACACGATGTCATTCATTTTCTACACAAAACCTGAGAGTGATGGGTCCA
>JAUMVS010000010.1:0-14091 GCA_030530045.1 Phoenicibacter congonensis | reverse complement strand
GCGGAGTAAAAAGCGCCCCAGGGCGGGGCGCAAAAGGACTAAAAGTAAGGTTGTGTATGGGAGTAAAACATTTTCCAAACTGCCTTATGACTTCGAATGTTTCAGTTCTGGCGACATTGCAGGGACAGTGGATGATTTCTTCGAGGGTTCTTTTACGAAGAAGATAACCGTCAAAAGAGCAATTCCTACAATTACAGTTGTAGCTAAAAACGAAGCATGGTAGCCGAGGAATGTTGCTTCGACTGAGCTCGAATTTGCAACTGCGCCACTTACCATGCTTGCGACGGAAACGAGGAGCGCTGTTCCAAATGAGCCAGCTACCTGGTTAATTGTGTTTGATGTGCTCTGCGCGTGCGGAACGAGATTGTTCGGAAGAGAGTTAATTCCCCAAGTGTTAACGGGAGTCATTGTGAATTCGAGTCCCATAATTACGCAAGCGTAGGCAATCGTTACAAACCAAATTGGGGAGCTGGCGCTCAAGCACAGAAGCAAAACAAGACCCATGGCATTCATCGCGACGCCACAAATAACGGGCACGCGAACACCCTTCTTGTCGAAAATCCTGCCTGCAAGAACACCAGTTACAGCGCCAAGAACCGCACCTGGCAACAAGGTCAATCCGCTGACTGTCGCAGGTTCGCCAAGAACGACCTGAATGTAGAGAGGCATGATTGTTTCCATTCCAATCAAGCCACCTTGAATCAAGCAAACAACAATAACGCAGGTTCTGTAGCGTGATTCTTTCAAAACTCCAACTTGCAACATCGGTCGCTCGGCCGATAGCTGCCTTTTTGCGTATATGCCAATCAGCAGCAGACCGACAGCAACTTCCGCGAAATTGAAAAGCTTATTGTCGGAACTACTGAATGAAGAAATTCCCAAAAGTAAAGATACGAGACCAAAACTTGCAAGAACCACTGATGGTGCATCGAATGAGGCTCTTTCAAAATCGACCTCGCTAGTCATATAGAAGAATGAAAGCGCAACAATTGCGAGGGACAGTGCCGAAATGAGAGCAAAGATTGCTCTCCAGCCAATTGTGTCAATCAAAACACCAGAAAGAGTTGGTCCAATCGTTGGAGCAAAACCGATGATGAGGGTGACAATGCCCATTGCCGAACCGCGGTGCTCCTTTGGAATGAGAACAAGAATGATGCTTGTGACCATTGGCATCATGAGGCCTGTTGAGCACGCCTGCACTACCCTTGCGAGCAGCAAAAACGAAAAACTTGGTGACAAAGCGCCAATCAAACTTCCGCAAGAAAAAACGCACATTGCGCCCACAAAAAGCCGTTTGTTGCTGAAGCGACCCATGAAAAATGCCGCCATTGGGATGACGACCGCCTCGGTTAGTGAATAACCCGAAGTGAGCCACTGAACAGTGGTTTGCGAGACATTCATCTCGTGCATAATCGTGTTGAGAGCTGGCGTGAGCAAAGTCATGTTGAGAACAACGATGAAAGCTCCTGCCAAAAGAATAATCATTTGTCTAAATTTTGCCTTCGTGAGACCGAGCGCCATGAATTACCTCCAAATTATTGATAATTATCAATTGATTTTTCGCAACTGATAGTATAGGCCTCATTTGATAAAAGTCAACAATCAATTAAAATGATTTGAAAAGATTTCTTTCAAAAGAGGGAACATGAGAGATGAAATTGAAAAGCTTTGCCCTGGGATTATTGCACCCGAAGAGGTCATTTTAGGCGCAATGGGCGCATACGAGTCACTTGCGAAGGCTTCGTCGATGGAAAATCGTGGCCCCTACACGAAAATACAAGCGAACATAATTTTCGGACTTTCCTTTGAGGGTGATTTGAGCATCGGCGACATCGCACGCCACCTCGGGGCTTCAAAAGAACACATCACAAGGGCAATAAACGACCTGGCACAAAAAGGAATTGTCTCAAAGCGCAGAAGCGAAGCTAACTTTCGAGAGGTGCTCGCCTCGCTCACTCCAAAAGGCAAAAAAGTCGCTTTTGAAATGCGAAAAGAAACTGTCGACTCGCTTAATGCACAGCTGCAAACTCTCTCAAAAAAAGACAGAGAAGCCTTAATCAAAGCCTCAACGGAAGCACTTCTGGTCCTCGATAAAATCGAAAAAAGAGCATAGGCGTTTTTAGCGGTTTGGAATCCGCCGAGCATTTTATGCGGGGGTCAGTCGTTTTAAAATATCCCTATTAACAATTTAAAACAGCAGGTAAGCAAATGGATAATCAAGAAAAAATTCACTTCCCAGACACCGACAAGCCTGGTTCACCATGGCAGATTTACAACGATTTGATTGCGCAAATTCCAGAAGACGTGCGCGTGAAAGATTACTGCACTGGCTATAGATGGACCTACGTCGAAGCCGATTGCGGAATGGGAATTGCCTATGCTGCGAGCGGCGGCAGAAAAGGAACCATCGCCAGGACATGAGAGGTTTGCGCCTCAAAGAAGTCGCGGAGCTTTCAAAGTCGTGGTGCATGGAAGAAGCATCAATCGGCGTTGCTGCGCTAAATGCATGGTTTAACCGCAAAGAAATGATTGAGTCGCTTGGAGGCTGCGTTATTTGCAAAACTGCTCTGCCTGACGGCAAGCGAAACCAGAACGGCAAGAAGGATGCGTTCCAAACTTGGGAACCAGTAATCAAAGCTGCACCAACTCGTCAAAAAGTCGTTGCCGTTGGACACTTCCCTCACATTGAAGACATCGAAGAATACGCCGAGTTGACGGTGCTTGAACGCAGGTGCCGCGACGCAATTGACACGCCAGACCCAGGCTGCGAATTCGAGCTGCCCAATGCCGACTTTGCTTTCATCACAGGCCTCACGCTCGTGAACAAAACATACCCTCGCCTGACCGAGCTTGTAAACGCTGGCAAGAAAACAACTTCGATTATGGTCGGGCCAACTGTCATCATGAGCGACCTCTTGCTAAAAGACGGCCACACTGAACTTGCTGGCAGAATTGTTGCCGACATCGAAAAAGCCAAGTTCGCAGTTCGTGCCGACGCCCGCCAAACCTTCGGCGAAGCCTTCGCGATGGCGCGGCTGAAAAAGCAAGATTAACCTTAAATCGCAACTCATCAATTCGCTAGCGGCAAGATAACGGCTGGCCGTGTGTTCGCGCAGGCGACTTATGAGAGCGAAGCTCTCATCCGGAGCCTAGCGGATGCGCGGCAGCCGTTATCCCAAATCGAATTTCTAGAAGCGAGCCTGAGAGCGCACAGCGCGTATAGTTCGCGCAGGGTGTGCCGACTCGGAAAACGAAACCTCGACCCAAGCGAATGCGTGACAGCCGTTATCTTAGCAGTTGCGTTTGCATGAACGCGCAAATTAGAAAAGCCCCCAAGTTGGGGGCTTTTCTTTTAGTCACGAAACGCGAGCGTTTGAGGTGACGTATGTTTTGCAACCGAAGGGTTGCCGCTAACTATTTTCCGTAGACAGCGTCGATGATTGCCTGCTTTGTAACATCAGTTACAGCTGCAGTTCCGCCGAAAAGCTTGCCGTTTGTGAGCTCGTCTTCAGAAGATCCCATCATGTTGTAAACAGGTTGGTTAAATGTCTCATCAAGTCCAACCAAGAACATTACGCTGTTTGACTTGGCCAAGATGTGTGATGAACCAAGAGCGTCATAGTAGCTGTTAATTGTGCTGAAGCCAGCGCCTTCAAGAGTCATGCCGTTGTCGATAGCGTGCTTTACAAATGCAACTTTAGTTGCATAGGCATCGTCGCCTGCAATTCTCTCGGTTGTGAGGCCTTTGTCCTCGATGCTCTTTACGAGTTCATCGGTAACAGCAGCCTTGCCGCCGATAATAGTTGCAGCCTTGTGGTTTGCAGCTTTCTCGACAAGTGAAGCATTGTCGCTTGAAGGGTTAGAAAGAAGAATGAACGACTTCTTAGCAGCTGCGTAGCTTCCTGCGCCAAGAGCGTCATAGAAGCCGTTACCTGTTGCAACCATGACCTCGTCTTCGTTCCAGCCGCCGTTTCTATTGGCGCCGTAATCGTAGACTGCCTGGTTGGTGAGGTAACCATCATCGCCATAGATTCTCTCGCAAGAATCATCTGAGTCGTAGTTCTGCAGCTCAGCTTCAATGCTCTCAGTTACAGCAAATTTACCGCCAAGAATGATAACTTCAATCTTGTCGTTTCCGCTGTTCGTGAGCAAGTTGATTGCTTGCTTAGAGTTGTCATTCAAAGTGCTGTCGGTTCCGTTGACGAGCAAGATTGGGTAATCGAGCAGGCCAGAAAGAGCCGCTGCGCTCAAAGAGTCGATGTAGTGACCAGTGTTGCAAATGATTACGCCACTTGGTGTTCCATTCTCTTCAACGTCTTTCTTCAGAGTCTCAAGGTTTGTGCCATAGGCATCATCGCCTGAGAGTCTCTGGAGGTTGTAGGCACGTTGCCATTTTGCATAAAGCGTGAAGTTGTGATCAACAGCGGTGCTGAAGTCATACTCCTGAGTGCAAGCCTCGTCGGTGTACCAACCAACAAAGACGTAGTCATCTTTTGTTGGGTCAGCTGGACGAGTGATTGTGCTGCCGCTTGTTACTGACTGAGCAGGAACGAATGAGCCGTCACCTGTGTTGAATGAAACAGTAACAGGAAGCGTGGTTCCGCTTGCAAGAATTGGGTAGCCACCATTTGGATCAGCGCTGAACTTCTCACCAAGGTCAGGAGCTGCTGCCTTGAGTTCGTCAGAAGTCAAAGCTTTTGCGCCTTCGTAGGTGTCGTCAGTCTTGGAACCGCCAGAAGTTCCGGTGGAATCGAGATAGTAGCAATTAGTTACAGTTGGGACCTTGTATGCATTTGGTGCAAGTGCGCCATAGTATCCCTCAAGCTCAGCTTTTGCGGTGCCTGAGTTGTAGCAGTTAGTAATAGAGCCAGCTGAAGTGCCTGAGCATCTTCCAACAAGACCGCCAACATAACATTCGTTGTACTGTTTGTTGTACTCAGAAACAAGGTTGCCCTGGTTGTAGCAGTCAGTCATTGTGCCGCCACCACTGAAGTTGCCACAAATGCCACCAACGTCACCACAGCCATTACCCTTGGAGCCAGTGCCGACTAGGTTGGAAAGGTTACCTGTGTTAGCGCACTCAGAAATTGTTGTTCCATTAGCGACTTCTTGTACAATGCCACCGATATTGATGCGACGGCTTGCTGCATTGTAGGCTGTAATGTCAGCTGCGTTAATGCAGTTACTAATGTCAGTGTATTTGTTAGCAACAGTAATAATGCCTGCAACACTGCCGGAGTTTGCCTGACCATCAAGGACAGTAATCGCTCCGTTGTTAACGCAGTTTGCAATTGTCTTGCGCTCGGTGTCACCTGTGTTCATCTCATTCTTAGCGATGATGCCGGCGACATAGGAGTAGGACATGTAGCAATTAATTGAGCCGTTGTTAACGCAATTCGTTACATTAGCAGATTTGCCATAGCCAACAACGCCACCAATAGTTCCATAGGTCCAAGTGTTAAGCGGAATCATGTTTACATTCGATACGCAATTGTCAACCGTAGTGTTAATTGCGTAAGCAGCGATGCCGCCATTGTAGCTAGAAGTTGAAATGCTACCAGCAACGTTAACGTTCTTGATGGTTGCATTCATGGTTTGGCCAAAGAGACCTCTGTAGGATGTAACTACACCTGAGATGTAATCTTGCTCTACGAGGTCGGTGATTGAATGGCCTGCACCATCAAATGTTCCCTCAAAGACATTTCCTTTGCTTGTGCTGCCAGTGCCGCCAATTGGACACCACTGCCTCAAGCCATCGGTTCCATCGTTGTTCTTCAATGAGATGTCAGAAGCAAGCTTGATGGTCTTTCCGTAGAAATTGTCACCTTGAGTTACAACGCCGTCAACCATTGTGTAGTCGTAAACGAGCTTAGCAACGCCAGCGAGTTGCTCTGGTGTCGAAATCTCAAACTCATCCTTGTCAGCGCTGTACCAAGAAGTGTCAGCCTTTGAATACCAAGTCTTCTTAGCCTCTCCAACGCTGGAAACAGCAAGATCAAGATTTGTGTGGTCCTTGGTAACTGTAAACGTGCTGCTAGAAGAAACCCTCTTGCCCTCGTTGTTTGTCTGGAATGAGAACACACCTGTGTATTCAGAGCTTGAATCTTCAGGCACATAACCGTCTTTAATCTTTGCTGTGTAGGTCAGGACGTCTTCTTCATAGACAGTGTCGCCTGACTTAACAGGTTGATCGGTGACATACTTCCAAACGCCATCAACCTTGTCAACGCCTGTCTTAGTGACAGTAATCTCGTAAGGTTTGTCGGTGGTGTCCTCAATGGTGAATGTAGCTGAAGTCAACTCACGCCATTTAGCAGAAATCATTGTTCCGCCTGTAACTGTGACAGTTGGGTTGGTTGTCTTCTCGCCATTGACGATGTAGTAGTCAAATGTGTAACCAGGAGCGAGAGTCTCATAGCTCATAGTTACAGTCTCGCCATATTTAGCAGTCTCTTTGTCGGCAGAAACTTTGCCGTTTGTGGTTGACTGCAAAACATAGACATCGTAATCACTCGAGACGTCTTTGCCACCCTGGTAGTAAAGAACAGGATAGCTAACGCCGTCTTTTGAATTGATTCCAGTTGTGTCGTTAAACCAAATCTTAGCACCCGTGTCATCAGATGAAGTGCCGCCATTTACCATCCATGACTGCAGCGACTCAACATCACCACCAGTGCCGAATGCCTTAACGTTGTTAATGGTTCCACGATAAACACCATCATTAGGTGAAGCGCTGGTATTGTTGGTAGAACCTTTGAGGTAGAAGCAGTTAGTCCAAGAGCAGCTGCCATTGTTAGTGCCAATTGCCTGTGAATAACGTGCCTGGCCAGCATAGACATAGCCAACGTTGTAACAACCGATTACAGGAACCTCATTGGAGCCAACGATGCCGCCTGCAATAAAGCCAGAGCCTGAACCGACCTGGGTTACATTTCCGAAATTTGCGCAATATCTAATTACGCCTTTGTTCCAACCAGCACCGCAAATGCCGCCGATGCCTTTCTTGTCGGTGCAAATGATATCAGCTTTATTGATGCAATACTCAATAATGCCGCCTGTAGATCCATCGTTTTTCTTTGTAGCGCTTGTTTGGCCAATCTTACCAACGATGCAGCCACTTGAACGGCGGCAGCTCATCCAGCCAGATTCGAGAACGATTTGACGAACAGTTGGGTTCACTGCAGCAATCTCGGCAGGGTCGCCGTCATGGTTACCGAGTCGACCAACGATTCCAAGCGACTGAGAATCGCCGAAGTTTCCACCCTTTGCATAACGCTCAGCGTAGACATTTTCAAATTTGTGACCATTACCGTCAAGGCAGCCATTAAATGATGAGCCAAGAACTGACCAACCATTCTGTGGAAGCATTGCGTACTGTCCAGCAAGACTCATGTAAAGTGGGCTTGTTGGGCTCCACTTTCCGTCAGCTGTCTTTGTACCACCGAAGTCAAGGTCAGAATCAACATAGATTGTCTTTCCATTGAAGTCGGTTGCGCCATACCAATAGGTGCTTGTTGTCACCTGGTTGTACTGACCATGAGTACCAGTGCTGTTGTTTGCAACGATTTGAGTTGCATCACCGATAACTCTAGTAGTGTTAGTCACTTCAGATTCAGTGGTTGTTGAGACCTGCATATCAACGACAGTGTAGGTCGAAGTAAATTCACCATAAAGGTTAGAACCATCAAATGTGTCATCCTCATTCTGCACAGCACCAATCATCTCGAGATATTTCTCGTAGTCTGGCACCTCGTGAGAAGCCGTTGAACCCTCAGGGGTTACCGTTTTTGTTGGATAGGTGGTGAAAATACCATTGTTAAGAGCTGCTGCAGCTTCAAATTGAGCAGCATAGTTCAAGTGGTACACAGTTTGATCTGGGTCATACCAAGTCAAATCGAGTGTGCCATCCCAAACGATTGAAACAAAGTCGGCATAAACCAAAACGTTGCCCTCAGGCATTGTAAAGGTGTATGTTCCGTCAGTTGCCTTCAGTGCAGTGTAGGTAGAGTAATTTTCCTCCCCCTCTGCTTTAACTGCATATCTGACTTGTGCGAGGTAGTTGCCATCAGCAGCTGTTGGTGTAACTGTAACTGTGTCTCCAGCTTTAGCTGTTACTGCTTCGCCAGCTTCGCCTTCACCTGCAGCAACAAGCACTGAACCATTGCCGGTTGCCTCAGAAACGAGGTTAGAGTCATCATCAACGATGTTAAAAGTTTGGTTTGTTTCATCCCATTTAGCAATGAATCTCTGACCATTGACCTTGAGTTTGTGGTCTTTCTTTGTTAGATAGAAATATAGATTTTGGTCAGTGCTCTTTACCCAGTTGCTTGGAGTCTCGGTAATTGAGAGCTGCTCACCTTTGTCGAGTGCTTCCTGAATAAATGAATATCCATGAAGTGGACCCGAGAAGAATGGCTTTGTAGAGCCATCGACATAGGCAGTGTAGTTCGTCGCTGCGTCAATGAGAGAAGTGTCGAAATTGCAACGAACAACTTCCTCGTCGTTAGCATTGAGTCTCTTTGCAGTGAGAGCAACGTCAGAAACGCCCTCTACGAGAGATTGACCATTCCAGCCCTTGTAGTTAGGGTTGTTAGCTACTGCGTTATGGTCTGCATAAATGCGAAGACTGCCGCCTGTGATGTAGCATTCGCCACCAGAAGAATCGTTTCCAGAATCGAAGCCGCCACCACCGATAGCAGCACCTGTCCAGTCAACATTGATGTTGATTGAGCCGCCCTTAATGTATACCTTTGTGCCAGCAGATGCGCCGTTAGCACCGGCAGAACCACCAATAACAGCACCGCGGCTGTTTGAAATGAGGTTGTACAAACCACCCTCAAAAGTGATGGAACCTGGAATGTCGGTATCTTTGCTTCTAGCGCCAGCGCCGATTACAGCGCCTTGACGCGTGCCCTTTTCAAAAATTGTTGGACCAGTGGAAGTCTCAGCGTCACCAAAAACGATGGTGCCGTTAGACTCACCAGTGTTGCCACCAATTCCTGCGCCCTGGGTGTTATTGTAAATGTATGCTGTGCCGCTACCAAGAATAGTCAACTCAGCACTAGATGGAACATGAATGAGAGCGTCATCAGCCGTTGTGTAGCCTTTGTCGTAATCAACAACGTTGACGCCTTCAAAGGAGAGCTTGTTACCTTCACCAGCAAAGTTGAATGTGTTTCTTAACTCTGTCTTGTTTGAAAGATAGGCATCTTTCAAAGTAATGTCAGCGCCTTCAGTTCCTGATGCATCAAAGGCAACATTGATTGATGTTCCAGTCAAAGTTGCTTGACCATCTTCGCCATAGGTAACAGTCAACCCGCCACCAACAAAGGTAACAGGGTCTGTTGTGGAAACAGTGATTACACCGCTTGCATCAGAAGCGAGTTGATAGGTGCCACCTTTTGTGATTTCGGTGTCGCCGGTAATCTCGTCTGAAGCAGTGTCTTCAGCTGTTGTTGCCTCGTCGCTGGCTGTGGCAGCAGAATCATCTGCCTGGTCAACAACGGTAGGCATTTCGATGGTGCCTTCTTGCTCTTCAACAGTCCCCTGTGAGTCAGCCTGCTGTTCAGAATCAGCTGTTGCCTCGCCATCAGCTGTAGCTTCATCAGCACCACCTGTGGTGCCTTCAGCTTGTTCTTGAACATTGGTTGCTTGGGAGTCTGTTGCGAGCTCTTCAGCATAGGACACTTTTGATAGACCAGGGCAAAGTCCAATCACAAGTGAAATGCTGAGGAGGACAGCAAGAATTTTCCATCGAACAGATCTAGAAGAACTATCCATAGAAAACCTCCTCTAAAAAAGAAATAAAAACATTGTCTCTTCTAGAAACAATACGAGGCTAATTATAGGACTTTATTCTTGACTGAGGATAATGAACGAATTAAAAAATGTTTCGTATTTACGACATAAACGTGGAATTTTGGAGCATCGATTTCACGTCTTCATCGGTCAAGTCACAACCCCAAAAGAGCTTGTAGAAACCCTTGGTTTCGCTAATCATATCGAAGTCATAAATGTCACTAGCCAACAGATTGCCAAGCCAAACGATGCCTAGCGTTTGCTGAATTGAAGGCGGCATATCGAGCCATTCATAGGGTCCAGTTGGAACTTCATAGACTCGCTTGTTTTTAACAGCACTAATCGATGCCCAAACTTTATCGTCATAAATGTCTTCGAAAAAGCCATCTTCAGAAGACAAAAGTAAAACATCTGGGTCCCACTCCATCACTCTCTCAGGGCTCACTTCCGTAGAGTTTGAGTCATCAATTTCAGCCACATTCACGACGCCAACAGCTTCAAGAACTGCCGCATGAACGCTGTCCTTTTTCTTAACTTCGTAGCCCTTCTCACCTTTTGAATACATCACACGAATGTCTCTCGACTCGATTTCGTCACGATGCGCGGAAGCGAAATCCCATATGTTGGTGATGTAGCTCGAAAGCTCACTAGCTTTTTTGGTCTCTCCCAAAACTTGGCCAAGGGTGTCATAGGCAGAAGCGAACTTGTCAATCGTCCCCTCCACGAAAATGACAGGAATACCAGTCTTTTCTTGCAAGCCATCCATGTCTTCTTCAATGGAGCTTTTGCGCTCGCCAACATCGATGATAATATCGGGGCTGAGCTTGATGAGGCTCTCATAATTCAAGTTGCCCGACTGACCATAAAGTTTGCCAAGCGCAGGCAAATCGGCAAGACGAGAGGGAAGATATTTCATTTGCGATTTGCTAAATGTGCCAGAAAGCGAAACCAGTTTGTCAGGACAAAGGGTAGCAAGCAGAATTTGAGCGTAGGCGCCAGAAGGCGAAACGGTTGTGATGTTTTTTGGAAGCGCTACTTCCCTTCCGCATGAGTCGGTGAAAGAAATAACTTCGTCGTTGCCGTTTTTAAGCTTTTCTTCTAAATCTTTTGCTTTGCTTGACTTTTGAGTTCCGCATCCAGTAGATAAAAAAGCAAACGCGCCAGCTGCTGCCATGGCAGAAATTTTGAAAAAGTCACGACGTGAATAAATCATGGTTGACCTCGCTATTGTACAAATTCAATTTTCGTAACGCCATAGGCCCATCGTCCCGACTGCTCATCGGGAATTACAATGCGCAACGGCTGCTGTTTGTCGTAAAGTGCATCTTTGCCTGAAGCAATTGATAGATAAATTTTATAGGTGAGCTGGTCTCCTCGCAAAGTGACCTTGTAGCCATCTTTGCACTCAAATTTGATGCGGCGGAAATCAGTCGTCGAATAACCAAAATAGGCAAGGACAGTGTTTATTTCAGGGCCATAAACGTTAACCACGCCAGCTTTTGAAACACCGCCAGTGCCCATTCCTACACCAGAGACTGTGAGTTGCTCGCAATGAAACTGAGAAAGCTGTTTTGGTGTCACCTGGATGATGTCACCAGAATCATCGAGACCAACGAGCTGGATTGGCTCATCGGCATAGGCATCAATTTCAGGGTTTCGAAGATATTGCCACGAAAAATAAAGAGCAAAGCCAAGCAACACGGCAAGCACCGTGCTTAAAAGTGCAATCAGCACCTTGCGAGAGAGCTTCTTTTTTTCGCGCGAATGCGGATCAGGAAGCCTGTAGGGGTCGATGGCTTGAATATTTTCGCTAGTTTCCGCTGTCACTGCTGCTATCGCTGTTATCTTGGATTACATAAACTTCGCCCGTTGTTGGGTCTTTGTAGGCACGACCGAGCTCTTCGTAGCCGCTTGTGGAGTTTTGAATTACGTCTTCGGTCTGGGCTTCGTCAATTGCTTCCATATCTTCAGAATCAAACGTTGTCAAGTTAGAAGAAATGTCGACACCCCAGTGGGTAACGATTGCAAGCATCAAAGCAACTGCAAAAACGAGCATAACGTCGGAGAGGTTAGCAACGGTCTCCATTGGGTTGACGTCATCGTCGGCCTCAAACGAAAAATTGCGAGAAGAGAAAGTTGCGTTTCTGCGCCTAATCATTTGGCTGCCTCTTCCGCTCGACTTCAAGCACAATTTCAATGATTGAATCGTAAATGACCATGTATTGCTTGTACCAACGCTTGCGAATGGTTGAAACAATTAATGCAAAACCAGCAATCATCAAGCCCAGCGAGGTGGTGTCGAAAGCCGTCAAAATTGCAGTTGAAAGTGACTGAACATCACCTGTTCCAAGTGCAAGAATGCCAGGTCCCAGTGGAATCAACGTGCCGAGCAAGCCAAGCATTGGAGCAAGTCGTGCCATGAGGTCGGTTACTTTCACGCGGCGGTCATATTTATTCTGTTCTTGATATTCAAGCGAAGATGCAAGCGACTCACGCATTTCAGGAGTGAGGTCGGGATGGCTCAAAAGCTCAACCAAGATTTGCTTTTGCTTCATCAAAAGACCAGAGTCTTTAATCACATCTTCAGCTTCCTCAGAAGTTTCTGTTGCTTTCAAATCTTCGACAAGCACAGGGAGAAAAACTGTAAAGTGACGGCGCTCGCTAATCCATTCACCAATCAGCGTGCCGATAACAATAACGATAGCCACCGCAAACAAAAGCAGCAAAACAATGACCGGCGTTTGGCACGCCCCAACAATTGAGCGCAAGACGTTGCTAGCTGTAGTGCTAAAAAGTTCCAAAATTTCCTCCTAGGCTTGACTGGTCGCGGTTCGACCACCTGAAATTCTTTTATCGACATAGGGGTCTTTTGCACGCTCGCAAGCCACGACTCGCAAAATGACTCCCAAAACGAAACATCCAAATAGAATTACTGCCAGAGCGGCAGGACGTGCAATCAAAAGCGGGTCATCAATCATGGCATTTTGCTCACCGTTTTGAGTGTCGAGCAGCCATGCCTGCGAAAGCGCTTTAATTTGCAATGAGCTAGCAGAAGCTGATTCGGAACCGCCGCCACCGTCGGCTTCAGTCGAATCGCTCGTGCCACTTGCAGCTTCACCCGACTTCTGTTGAAGTTCGGTTGTGCCATCGCCGCCAGCAATGATTGACTGGTCGCTAGTGCCCCTGTTTCCACCAGAGCCACTGCCCTTGCCACCGTCACCAGAACCAGAGCCATCGCCAGAGCCATCACCTTTGCCATCACCGTCTCCGGAACCATCACCTTTTCCAGTTCCGCCGCTGATTGAAGCTTTTGCTATATATTTCTCAGAAGGGCTATTGCCATATGAAGCAGTTAGTGTAACATTGCCGTCTTTTTTAAGACGAATTTGAATTCCCCCGTTCTCATCGACGACAAGATTACCGTTTGCGTCTTTCACAAATTCTGCAACACTATTGTCAGAAATTTCCCACTTCAAATCTTTGACAGCATTCTCTTCAATCAGTGAATCTGCCGCCTTAACTGTCGGGGTAATGGAGATTATGTCTCCAACGTTTCCTTCGAAGCTAGTTTTATCTCCAAATGAAATCTCGGGGGTTCCATTAAAAATACACGTCATTGACAAAACGTTTTGAGCAGACGCACGAGCACCACCCATCTTAATAGGAGATTCCTGCCCAAGCATTAATCTATAAGGCTCAGATTTCCAATTAGGGGAATCCCATTCAGATTGTGAAAAAGCTCTCTGAAAACTCCACTCATATGCAATGATTGTTGGTGTCACCTGGGCATCATTAAAAACAATATTCTGATCCATGTATGTCTTGCCATCAATAATTTCCGTTCCTTCAAAAAGATAAGGGTAATAATAGAGTGGAGTTACGCAGAGATCCTGATAATACCAAGCACCATAACCCTCAACGCCATCATCGGCTACATAGCCATCTGTTGTAGAAAAATAAAATCTCTTCAAAACGCTTGTATCAATCCCAGATGTAGAAAAAAATTGAGACAGAAGAACGCCCTTTCCATAACCTTTTCTTACCGCAGGCATTTGATCAATAGCGGAATATTCATATGTAACGCCTGTCGACATGGCAACCATGTCTGCATCGCTATAAACAGTCTTTTTGTAGTAGGGACCACCAGAATATCCCACATAAACCGAGAAGTCGGCATAGGCATTATTCGGCGTTACGCAAAGCAGCGCGAAAAGAACCAACGGGAGCAAAACCAGCAGCAGCTTTGATTTCAGAAGCGAATGAAGTTTTGCTTGATTAAGCATTTGCACTCAC
>JAUMVS010000009.1:21787-22949 GCA_030530045.1 Phoenicibacter congonensis | reverse complement strand
TCCATTGCCTCGTCATATGGCATGCGAGGAAGTGGAGTCTCAAGGTTGATGCCTGCAACAGAAAGTGCCTCTTTCAGCACATCTTCTGCCATTGCCATAACGTCGTGTTGGTCAACGAAGCTCATCTCAACGTCGAGCTGAGTGAACTCAGGCTGACGATCAGCACGAAGGTCCTCGTCGCGGAAGCACTTTGCAACTTGGTAGTAGCGTTCAATTCCGCCTGCCATCAGCATTTGTTTGAACTGCTGAGGTGACTGAGGAAGTGCGTAGAAGCAACCAGGGTTTGGACGCGAAGGAACGATGTAGTCGCGGGCGCCCTCTGGTGTTGAGTTAGCAAGAATTGGGGTTTCTACCTCGATGAATGCTCGCTTATTGAGTGCCTGACGAAGTGCATTTACGACCTCATGGCGAAGCTTCAAGTGGCCAAACATCTCAGGACGACGAATGTCGAGGTAGCGCCATTTCATGCGCGTAGTTTCGTCGGTTTCAATTCCGTCTTCGATTGAGAAAGGTGGAGTTTGTGATTTGTTGAGAACTTTAAGCTCGGAAGCAAGCACCTCAATTTCGCCTGTTACCATGTCAGGGTTTACAGCATCTGCCCCGCGTAGGCGAACTTTTCCTTTTACTGTGATGACGTCTTCACGGCTCAAGTGTTCTGCTTCCGCAAAGTCTTCAGCAGAAACACAATCAGGGTCAACAACGACCTGTGTGTAGCCAAAACGATCGCGAAGGTCGACGAAAATCAAGCCGCCATGGTCACGTGTGTGCCAAGCCCAACCGCAAAGGGTTACGTCAACTCCGTCATTGTCGGCGCGAAGCTCTCCGCAAGTGTGAGTGTGCATGCAATATTCATTCTTAAAGTCTGACATTAAAACTCCTGGAAATCATTAGTTTTTAACCCAGCTATTCTACCACAGAGCAACTATAATGACTGATAAAAGTGTTGTTCTACGGAGGGTAATATGAACGAAAAGAACACTGATTCAATTGAAGTTTCTGAGGAGACATACGTAGCTCCACCCTACTTCCAAAACCGCGAACTTTCATGGCTCGAGTTCAACAAGCGTGTTCTTGAGCAAGCAAGCGACACCGACGTTCCACTGATTGAGCGCATGAACTTCTGCTCGATTTTCTGGAGCAACCTGCAAGAGTTTTTCATGGT
>JAUMVS010000009.1:0-21687 GCA_030530045.1 Phoenicibacter congonensis | reverse complement strand
GCCTATGTCAAGCCATTCCTTTCGCCACAAATCGTAAATTCGCGCCACCCTTTCCCTCACCTGACGAACGGCGACATCTACATTCTTGTGCGCTTGAACGAAAAATCAAGCGACGACGAGAAGAAGGAAAAGGGCAGCAAGAAACTCAAAGCTGGCGGCGCAAAGAACGTCACGCTCGGCCTCATTCCGCTGCCTCCACAAGTTGACAGAATCGTGGAGCTGCCTTCACCTGCCGACAACCCTGGCTTTAGATACATCCTGCTCGAGAACCTGATCGATAACTATGCTGAGGAAATTTTCAGCATGTACAAGGTCAAGCACACAAACATTATTTGCGTCACGCGAAACGCCGACCTCGACGTTGTTGAAGGCGAGGAAGAGCAAGGTGTCGACTATCGCGAGCACATGAAGCGAATTTTGAAGAAGCGCTCTCGCCTGCACCCAGTGCGTCTGGAAAGTGCGCGTCCTCTTTCGGAAGTCGTGCGCCGCGAGCTCAGCACGCGTCTTGAGCTCAACGATGACCAAATGTTTGTGACGGAAGTGCCGCTCGACATGAGCTACACCTACCAGCTCAAAGGTCACATAAAAAGCAAGAGCCTCGAAGAGCGTCTCACGAACGTGCCGTTCACACCGCAGTGGCCAATTCAAATCAACAAAAACAGAAGCATTATCAACCAGGTGCAAGACCGCGATTTTCTCATGTGCTTCCCCTACGATTCAATCGAAGCGCTCGTCATGCTTCTGAAAGAAGCAGCGGTCGACCCTGCAGTAGTGTCAATCAAAATCACACTTTATCGCCTGGCTTCGCATTCAAAACTTGCCGAGGCTTTGATTCAAGCTGCAGAAAACGGCAAGGAAGTTACCGCGCTGTTCGAGCTTCGCGCTCGCTTCGACGAGTCGAACAACATCGAGTGGTCGCAGCGCTTTGAAGAGGCTGGCTGCAACGTAATTTATGGCTTCCGCGACTACAAAGTGCACTCGAAAATTTGTCTCATCACTCGCCAAACGCCAACCGAGACGCAATACATCACACAGCTCAGCACGGGCAACTATAACGAGTCAACAGCGAAACTCTACACCGACCTTTGCTTCTTCACATCAGATGCAGCAATTGGTCACGACGCAGTCGACTTCTTCCAGAACATGCAAATGGAAACTATGTCGGACGACTACAAAGAGCTCTGGGTCGCGCCACTTCAAATCAAGCAAAACATCATGAAGGAAATCGACAACCAGATTGCCCTCAAAAAAGCTGGCAAGCCTGCAGGTCTTTTCTTCAAGACGAATTCTGTCACCGACGAAGACGTCATCAAGAAGCTCGTCGAGGCTTCGCAAGCTGGCATCGAGACGACGCTTTTCGTGCGCGGCATCAGCTGCATTGTGCCTGATGTCAAAGGCTACACCGACAACATTTGCGTCGTGAGCATCGTCGGACGCCTGCTTGAACACAGCCGAATTTACATCTTCGGGCCAATGAATGGCGACGTGAAAATCTACCTCTCATCTGCCGATTTGATGACAAGAAACTTGAACAAGCGCATCGAAATTGCTTGGGAAGTCAAAGACGAAAGCTTGAAAGACCAGATTCTTGAATATTGCGGAATTTGCCTTAGCGACACCGAAAAGATGCGTGCCCTGAAATCGGACGGAACATACACACCACTTCGTTACTTCAGACGCAAGGGCGAGGAGCATCTCGACTCACAGCAGTGGCTCATCGCCGACACCGCCCGCAAGGCAGGCAAGCTTTGGAGCCCTGACATTTCAGCACTAAGAAGTGCAGAAACACAAGTGCTTGGCGGCATTGCAGAGCCTTTGGCAAACGTTCCAACAAACAACCCTCGAGCCGAGAAAGAGGGCAAAAAAGGCAAAAACGGGAAGAAGAAAGCTAGCGCTTCAGCGAAAACTGAGCAGATTGATGTTCTTTCAGTCGCAGAAATGACAAAAGCTGCGCAAGATGTGCCAATGCCAACAATCAAACGCATCAACAAACAGGCTGCTCAAACAAAGAAAATCGAACTTCCTGAATCGGCAGCTAGGGAGATGAGTTTGCGCGAAGACATGAAAGATGGCTCAAACGAGATGAACTCATTCTTGAGCCTCTTCCCAGAAGAAAACGACTTCAAGATGCCATCGAAAGGCGACCTCAACCCAATTGAGAAGCTTCGCCAGCTGCGCAAGAACAAAGAAAAATAAAAAAATTGACGCTATTAATCGGTTAGCGAGAACGGAAAAACGAACGTTGTAGTCGTGCCTTTTCCGACTTCGCTAACCACGTTAATAGCGGCGCGTCGCCCGAAATAGCCACGAACGCGGCTATTAATGTTTCCCATCGCCATTCCAAGGCCTTCCGACATCTCGTCTTTGTTGCCTTTAACGAAAAGCTTGTCGGCCTTTTCCTGCTCCATTCCAAGACCGTCATCGGTAATTTTAATCAGCAAATTTTTATCGCGAGTTTCTGCCGAAATCGAAATCGAAAGAGTGCCGATTGGTGGCATTGCGTGAAGAATTGAATTTTCTACAACTGGCTGAAATAGAAATGGTGGCAAATAGAAACTGTCGTAGAGCGTTGCGTCGACCGACACATTAAACATGAGGCGCTCTTCGCCGAAACGCATTTGCTGCAACGAGACGTAGCGGCGCACATTTTCAATCTCGTCACCAAGCGAAATAGCTTCGGCGTCCTGCTCAAGAGTTGCGCGATAGAAGCCTGCAAAATTGCGAAGCATCTCGCGAGCTTTATCGGGGTTTGTCCTGGTCAGCGATGTGATTGTGTTGATTGTATTAAACAGAAAATGCGGGTTAATTTGGCTTTGCAGCATTTTCAGTTCCATGATTGTGTTGAGCTCGCGCTGGTGCTCAGTTTCCTGCGCGGCAATCTGAGTTGAGATGAGTCGCGAAAAACCTTTCGCAATCATGCGCTGCGATTTGTTTACCTGTTCTGGGCTTTTGAAGTAAAACTTCATAACGCCAATCGTGTTGTGCCCAACAACGAGCGGCTCAAGAATAGCCGCATTGATTTTGTGTCGAGCTTCAGGAAAGCCAATCTCTTCCTCGTTAAGAACGGTGCGGCTGGCACCATCTTTCAAAACTTCGTGAGTGACTTTCGTGCGAATGTCGTTATCGGGGCTGTAGTCTTCCTGTAGATAGCCCACGTAGGAGAGCACTTTTTCCTTGTCAGTCAAAGAAATTGCGTCGGCATCGGTGTAGGGCAAAAGCATGTTGCAAATGAGCGTCGCCGAGTTCTTGTCGTAGCCAAAACGCAATGCCTCTACCATCGCCGATGAAAGCGATAGCATCTCTTCGATTAGTGCCGCACGCTCGTCTTCTTCTCGTTTGAGTCGCGCAGCTTCAGTTGCCTGTGTTTGAATTTCTTTATCCAATGTTCGATTGAATTTCGCAAGTTCTGCCTGGGTCAATGTCGCGATGCGGAATTTCTGTTGCCGTTGTCAAAATTTGCGAGGACAGAACGCGGTCACCATTGATAGTCTGCATCATCTTTGGCCACAAGCGCTGGTAGTCGAAATATTTCGTGCAATTATGCTCGGCGTAATCGATAGCGTCCTTTTTCGCAGCGCGTGCCGCCATCGAATATTCCTTCTTGTCAGGACGGCCAAACGAACGCAGGCGGGCAGTCAGAGAAATGCGCGACTTGAGACCTTTGCCAAGCATCGCGCCAGGGTATGGCATCAAGCTTGCTGCTGTAATCTTCTGCAAGTCAATGTTTGCCCAGCTAAACTCAATCTTTGCTTGCTCATAAAGCCAACGATAGATGTCCTGACGGAAGCGACGCCCCTCACTCTTTGTCTCAGGAGGCAAATGCTTGAGGATCCACTGATTGTCAAACCAAACGTCAGATCCGTGCATTCTCAAATTCAGAAGGTAGTCGAGGTCCTCGCCGCGAGGAATGTATGGGTCGAAAGAAATGCGCGAAAACGCTTCTTTATGAATTGCAAGGCAACCGCCACAAACGTGGTTCGAGCGCGAAAGGCGAGTTCCGCGAATTGCCTTTTCCATCCACTCATTAAATGCATGACCTTGCTGCCAAAAGCGGTTGTACCAGGCATCTTCCCAGGTTGAAAGCTTCGAACCGTGCTGGTTGATGTAGTAACCACTTTTAACAAGAATTGGAATTCCTGCCGGAGTGAGTTTTCCTAAACCGTAAACAGCCTTCTTAAAAAAGTCGGGGTCTTCAACGACCTCGTCATCGTCGATAAAAATGACTGCGTCGAAGCCGAAAGCTTGCGCAAGAATGAGTCCAACATTGCGAACGTTCCCATAGCCAGAAAGTTTAACTTTGCGAGCGATTTCGCACTCACCCATTTGCTCAAGGCGATGACGCAGAAGCTCTACCTGCGGTTTTCCGATGACCATGGTTGGGACTTCTGGGTTGTTCGCAGCTGTGCGCTTAACTTTTTCGAGAGCTACTTCCTCAATTCCAGCCTGAGCCACTACCAAAATGATGACAAGACCCGACGCGTCAACATTTGCGATTGACTTCAAGCAGCGGTCTAGCTCGCCTTCCTCGTTCAGCGGAGTCATGTGATCGTAGGTCGAGAGAATCTTCGTGTTCACATCTTCGCGACGAGGGTTTGAGATGTAGGTTGGGATGACTGTGACTGGATTCATAATCTCTCCAAAAAAGATGGAGCCAACGACCGGACTTGAACCGGTGACCTGCTCATTACGAGTGAGCTGCTCTACCAACTGAGCCACGTTGGCTGATTGCCATTGCGGGCAATTCCCCGCGTTTGAACTTCACTATTATAACGTAAAAAGCCCCATCCCGCCCGCACTCAATCCTCGAACCTGCGCTCTTTTAAGAGTGAAGAAATGTTCTACTGCTAGCGTTCGATTTAAAAGTCGAGTCGGAGGCTATGCTCGAAGCCCGATGAGCGCTACGCGCTCATAGGTCTTCTCGCATAACCTTCGACTCCGCCCAGTGGCACTCTTTCCTACGAACATTTCTTCACTCAACTTTGTCGCAACAGGTTGCAACATGCGGGCGGGTTACTAACTTACGTAATAGTGAAGTTCAAGCGGTTTTGCCCGCATGGCAAGTTTCTGAAATTTTTTTTAAAATGCGGAGAACGGAAGCAGCGCGAGATGACCTATAAAAGCGCAGCTTTTATCGGGCATCGAGCTTCGCTTCCGTCCTCCGCACAATTAGCGGGAGAAAGAAAAATCCTGCGCGGTTGGCGCAGGATTCAGTTCAATGGTTGGTTGTTGTTGGGCGTTAGCTGTTGAGTTTTGAGGCGAGGGTTTGGTTGATGAGTTTAGGGTCGCCTTTGCCCTGCATTTCTTTCATGCACTGTCCAACGAAGAAGCCGATGAGGCCGGTTTTTCCACCCTTGTATTGCTCAACTTTATCAGGGTTTTCCGCCAAAACTTTATCAACCACAGCGGTGATTGCACCAGTGTCGGAAACCTGCTCCAAGCCTTTTTCTTTAACGATGACTGCTGGGTCTTTGTCTTCGTCAAGAATTGCCTGGAACACAGTCTTTTGCTGCGACTTCGAAATCTTGCCTGAAACTGAAAGATTTACAAGGTCAGAGATGCGCTGTGCTGTGATTGGCGAGTTCTCAATTCTGTTGTCATCGTCGGCATTCAACCAAGCCGAGATGTCATTGATGATGATGTTTGCAAGACCTTTTGCGAAGTCGGCACTCTTGTCTTCTGAAAGCGAAATTGCTTCCTCGAAGAGGTTGCAAGTTTCGCGATGCTCAATCAAATGAATTGCATCGTAGCGCGAGAGCGCAAAATCTTTCTCGAAGCGGCTTGCTTTCTCGTCAGGAAGCTCAGGCAAACGCTTGCGCACGTTGTCGATGAACTCGTCGCTCAAATCGAAAGGTGCAAGGTCTGGCTCTGGGAAAAGACGATAGTCGTCAGCTGTCTCCTTAACGCGCATAACAATTGTGCGTTTTGCGCTTGGGTCCCAGTGACGAGTCTCTTGGCGAATTGCCTCACCATCCTCAAGTGCTTGAGCTTGACGCAGAATTTCGTAATAAAGGCCGTCGTGCAAGCTCTTGAATGAGTTGATGTTTTTAAGCTCAGTCTTTGTGCCGAGCTCAGTTGTGCCGCGCTTACGCAGGGAAATGTTTCCGTCGCAGCGAAGCGAACCTTTCTCCATTGAGCAATCGCTAATGCCGATTGCAAGGTAGATTTGGCGAAGCTTCTGCATAAAGAGACGGGCCTCTTCAGGAGTGCGAAGGTCAGGCTCAGTTACGAGCTCAATGAGAGGCGTGCCTGCACGGTTGTAGTCAACAAGCGAGTTAGTTGCACCAGCGATGCGGCCCTCGCCGCCGCCGATGTGAATCATCTTGCCAGCATCTTCTTCCATGTGAATGCGCGTAATTCCAACGTGAGCGCGGTAGCCGTTCTCGGTCTTTGTGATGTTTTCGGTTTCATCACCTGCACTCATCTTGTCGACGCCATAACGCTCGCCCGCATGCTTTGCATCAACGTCAAGCTCGAGGTGTCCGCGCATGCAAAATGCAACAGGACCCTGCGTCGTTTGGAAGTTTTTAGCCATGTCAGGATAAACATAGTTTTTGCGGTAGAACATCGAATGCTTTTCGATGTCGCAATTCGTTGCAAGACCAGCCAGAACAATCGACTCAATCGCAGCCTTGTTTGGCACAGGCAGCGCGCCAGGCATACCCAAGCAAACTGGGCATGTGTGCGTGTTTGGCTCATCACCAAACGAAAGCTTGCAACCGCAGAACATCTTCGTCTGCAAAGTTGTGAGCTCCGCATGAACCTCAAGACCGATGACCGGTTCCCACTTTTCTAAAACTTCTTCGAGTGTCTTCATATCTTTTCCTAATCGATGGTTAGTTTTTTTCGTTAGTTACTATTCGACTTCCGCAATTTGAGCTGGACCATAATGCTGTTCAAGAGCAGAAGCAGCGCGAAGCATGTTTTCGTCCTTGAAAGCAGGTGCAATGAGCTGAGCGCCAACAGGAAGACCAGTGTCTTCGCCATTTCCAACTGGGAAGCTCATGCCGCCATTGCCAGCGATGTTGATAGAAATCGTGAACATGTCGCTCAAATACATTTGCGCTGGGTCAGAAATCTCGCCGAACTTGAAAGCAGTTCGAGGCGAAGCTGGGGCCAAAATGCAGTCAACTTTCTCGAACGCATTCTTGTAATCTTGCGTAATCAAGGTTCTGACCTGCTGTGCTGGGTAATAATACTGCTCATAAACGCCAGCACTCAGAAGATAGGAGCCGAGGAAAATTCTGCGGCGGGCTTCGTCGCCAAAGCCAGTCTTGCGGCTTGCTTCATACTGAGTTGCCAGGTCGGGGTGACCTTCCTCACAATAGCCGTAACGAACAGAGTCGAAACGAGCCAGGTTCGAGAAAGCCTCGCAAGGACCAAGGACGTAATATGCAGAAATTGCAGCCTTCGCGTTTGGAAGCTCAATTTCCACGAGCTCAGCGCTAGCCTCTTCGAGAACTTTCGCAGCCTCTTCAATCTTGTGCTTGACTTCAGTTGTGAGACCTTCTGCCTCGAGGAATGATTTAACAATGCCAATTTTCATGCCTTTAACGTTGCCGTCGATGACAGTTGTGAAGTCAACGTCGGCACCTTGGCAGGTGCAATCTTTCGGGTCGCGCTTTTTGAGCGCGTTCATCGCAAGCGCGGCGTCTTGCATTGTGCGAGCAAATGGACCAATTGCATCGAGCGAGCTGCCGAAAGCAACTACGCCATAGCGAGAAACAACGCCATAGGTTGGCTTGATTCCAATAACACCGCAAAACGATGCAGGCTGGCGAATTGAGCCGCCAGTGTCAGAACCAAGGGCGATTGGGAAATAGCCAGCGGCAACTGCTGCAGCACTTCCGCCAGAAGAACCGCCTGGCACACGCTCGATGTCGTGTGGGTTTTTGCTTGGTCCAAACACGGAAGTTTCCGTCGAAGAACCAAAAGCAAACTCGTCCATGTTGAGCTTGCCGATTGGAAGAGCACCTTCCCCAAGCAGGTCGTTTACGCAAGTCGCAGTGTAGGTCGACTTGTAGTTTTTGAGCATTTGCGAAGAGCAAGTGGTGTTTGTGCCGAGCATGTTCATGTTGTCTTTGAAGCCAACAGGCACGCCGTCAAGAATGTTGTTTTCGCCGAAAGTGTGGTCTTTCACGCGAGCATCGGTCGCCGCCGCAGCAGCAAGCGCCTGCTCTTTGCAAGTTTCGGTGAAGCAATTGAGCGTTGGCTCAAGCTTCTCAATGACGTTAAAAGTGTTCTCAACGATGTCGGTCGCGCGGAAAGCGCGGTCCTTCAAGTGGATGAGATAATCAGCAGCAGTGAATGGCTTAGTGTTGAATTCGTACATTATCTGTCGCCTCCCTCTCCAAGAATTGAAGGAATGAGGAACGAACCGTCCTTGACCTTTGGCGCATTCTCAAGCGCCTCTTCCTGGGTAAACCCTTCAACTGGAACGTCTTCGCGAATCACATTTGACAAGCTTCCAATTGGGTGGAAAGTTGGCTCCACGCCATCGAGTTCATATTCACGAATAACCTGAAGCTCATCGATAATCGAATTCAGCTGACCCGTGAGCTCCTCAAGCTCAGAATCCTCAACACCAATTCGAGTGTACTCCGCGATTTCGCGGACGTCATTTTGCGTTAAATATTCCGCCATTTTGCCTCACAAACTTCTAATTTGACTTGTTATCAACATTAGCATCTAACGAGCTATTTTTTGTTTCCTTAATGTATCTATTTCGAATTTCCTCGCCGCGTTTGGCTTTTTCTTCCCATTCAAGAGAGTCCTGCTGTTGCACACGAATTGCATCAAACGGGCGGTCGAAGACTTCCCTTTGCCAAAAAAGAATGGTTGCGAGGAAGAGAGAAACGAAGCCGACCTGCCAAGTTCCCGAGAAAAGGAAGAGCCAGCCGCCTACCGTCATGAGAATTGTCATTGCGATTGCCCACGCTGTTCGAATGCGAAGCACAAGACCAATTGCGCAAAGCACAAGCACGAGCGAAACAAGCACCAGCGGAATTCCAACCATGACGACACTCATGTCAATCCACGAAGTGAGCATGGTGAACGGAATAAAGAGCGATGGGAAAAACGTCATTGAAATGTTGACGCCGCCAACGATGAACACGAGCGTGCCCATAATCCAAGCGATGTCTCGGGCGCGTTGCTCGTCGCTTTCCGATTTGTCCGATTTGAAAAAGCCCGATTGCGAAAGCAGAACCGCGCCAATTGCAAAAGGAACCCAGAACATGATTCCGCGGTAGACAAGTGCAATTGCAGTGGATGCACCAATTGGGCAACCATAAATCGAAAGAATCGCAATGATTGCAGCTTCAACAACACCAACGCCTTGAGGTGTTGGGCTCAAAAGAACCGAAATTGCTGCAACAGCGAAAGCCGCGATGAGGCCTTCTGTGTGCTCAAAACCAAAAGCATAGCCAATCGCAACGAGACACGCCATGTTAAGAACTGCCGAAAGCGACGCCCAAGCCACAGTGATTGCAGCGCCCTTCGGGTTTTTCGCCAAAAGATTGCTGGTGCGAATCATCGAGTGAGCCATTTTGCGGCCCCAAGCTGGGCGAAGTGACTTCTTAAAAATGCCAAGAAGTTTATTGATGCCAGCTTCAATTCCGAAAAACACGCGGTAGAGCATTCTTGGTTTGAAGTGACCAAAGAAAAACAAACTTGAAAGAAACACGAGAACCATCGCCAAAACAAGACCGCCGATGATAAACATTGTGTTTGTGTGACCGCTGATCATCATGGTTGTGAAACCAAGGACCGAGATGACGAAAACAGCAGCGAAGTAGCCAATTTGCGACAGAATTGCGCCGCCCGTCGACTGGCCAGCGTCGAGGCCTTCTCGGTGAGCGTCATCAATGATGAAAGCTACGCCAGTCGCGCCGCTGAACAGGCAAAATGTGTTGATGAACACAAGCGAAAAAATGAGCACGATGTTGTGCCAAATTCCGGTCCTTTGACCAACGGCTTCAAACGCTGCGTCGTAGGAAAGAGCCTGAATGAAATGACGCGCAAGCATCAAAATGACAGCAATAACAAGCGGAATAAGCGAGCCAGTTGCCATTGTGTCGAGGAAAATCGCGAAAAAATCGGCGTTGGCGATGAGTGCGCAAACTGCAACAATTCCAACAATAATTAAAATTGCTTTTTTCATTTCTTCCTTTTAGACAACCCACAGTTAACCGTAGGCAGACGCGCTGCATACACTTATATATGATAGACTAAACGCGCATTCGAAAACAGATTTAAGGAGACTTGGATGAAGCTGGTTTGTCTTGATATGGAAAACGTTTTGTGGCCAGAAATTTGGCCAGAAGTAGCAAAAGCAACTGGTGTTTCAGAACTCTCCAAAACAACTCGCGACTACCAAGATACAAATGAACTCTACGCAATGCGCAGCAAGTACATGAAGGAGAACAACATCACGCTCTCAACTGTTCGTGACGTTATTGCAACACTCGAGCCAATGGACGGTGCGCTTGATTTCATTCATGAGCTGCAAAAATTTGCTCAATTCGTTATCTTGAGCGACACATTCACTCAATTCATTCCACCAATTCGTGAGAAACTCGGTTACCCAACCATCGTTTGCAACAAGCTTGTTGTCGACGAAAATGACATGATTGTTGGCTGGGACATGCGCTGCGATGAGACAAAGCTCTCGACCGTAAAAGCATTCCAAAGCGTTGGCATCGACACAATTTGCTCGGGCGATTCCTACAACGACCTTGGCATGATTCAGGCATCGAAGCACGGTTTCCTCTTCAACACAACCGATGAAATTCGTGCGAAATACCCTGAGATTCCAACGGCTGACACCTACGACGAACTTCTCGCTCTCATCAAAGAAGCCTGGGAAGCAGAAGACTAAGCGCGAAGCTTTAAATAAAAACAAAATCTTTAAAACAGCAGCTCGCAAAACGGGCTGCTGTTTTTTGTTTGCTCTTTCAAATTTTCCGCAATAGTTTTTTTGTTTTGAATAACGCTTTCTGAGCTTGAAAAAGAACGTGAATTTTAGCAGAAAAGTTTTCATGCAACGCTAAGAAAAAAGCAAGCTAGCTGGGTTAATTTGGGCTGACACTCCAGGCAGCGTAACATTTCTTACCCCGCCTGATGTTTCACGTGCAACTGTATAATTTGAAGCAGAAGAAAACAAAAGAATAGGAACTTTTATGTCGACGAGTTTCGAAATGAAGCCATGCGACAACAAAATCGTTAGAGAATGCATGGCAGAGCTGAATCTTCCACACTTCATTGTTTCAACCTGTGTAGCACGTGGTTTTAATTCAGCTGAGAAGATTAAAAAATATTTAAACCCCACGATCGAAGAAGATTGGGGGAACCCGACCGACATTCCAGGGATGGAAGAAGTCGTTGACCGCCTTTACGAAGCGATTATGCAAAAAGAGCAAATCGTGGTGTTTGGCGACTTTGACCTCGACGGAATTTCAGCAACCACCGTCATGACGCGCGGCCTTCGCGCGCTCGGCGCGAAAGTGACGCCGTTCATTCCCGACCGATTCAAGCATGGTTATGGCCTTTCGTTGAAAGCCTTCGACGATGTGAAATCGCTCGAGCCCGACATCATCATCACGGTAGACTGCGGAATCGCAAACAAAGAAGAGGTCAAAGCCATTGTTGCTGACGGCACCGAAGTCATCATCACCGACCACCACGAGTCGGGCGACCTTGTGCCAGAAGGGGTCACGATTTGCGACCCAAAGCACAAAGGTTCCGAGGAAGATGCGACACTTGCAGGTGTTGGCGTAGCACTAAAGGTTATTCAGGCACTAGGTTCGCGCTTCGGCTTTCCGCACCTTTGGAGAAGCTACACCGACATCGCAACTCTTGGCACAATTGCCGACATGATGCCGTTTCACCTGCAAAATCGCGCTCTCGTGAACGAGGGCGTTTCGCGCATGAAAACGCAATGTCGCCCCTGCATACAAGCACTTTTTGAAAGCGCTGGCGCAAACCCTGCCGAGGCAACGGCGAACTCGATTAGCTTTGCTTGCGTGCCGCGCCTGAATGCATCGGGTCGTCTTGGCCAGGCAAATGTCTCGCTTGACCTGCTCATGAGCGACACTGTGGAAGAAGCTCAATTGCACGCAGAACGCCTGAATGCGCTAAACGACAAGCGCCGTGAAATTGAAAGCGAGCTCAGCAAACAAGCACTCGCTCTCGCAGAAAAAAAGTGGCACAACCAACGCTGCCTTTGCCTTGCAGGAAGAGATTGGCATGAGGGCGTAAAGGGAATTGTCGCGGCGAGAGTCGTTGATAAATACCAGGTCCCAGCCATTATTTTTACAATCATTGGCGATGAAGCTCGAGGCAGCGGAAGAAGCGTTGGTGAGATTGACCTTTTCTCGGTGGTCTCAAAACACGCCGATTTGCTCACACGTTATGGTGGTCACAAAGGTGCAGTTGGAATCACGGTTCCAGTCGAAAATCTTGAGGAATTCGAGCGTCGCCTAAATGAAGACTTGAGCGAGATGGACCCTGCAAACTTCAGCAAAACAGTGAAGATTGACACGGTTGTTTCTCTCGACGAGCTCACATTAGAAAACGTAACTCAGTTCGAAAAATGTGGTCCTTTCGGGCAAGAAAATGAGCGGCCGCTTCTGCTTGCTAAAAATGTGACTGAATTTGACGGTCGCGCCGTTGGTGTTTCTGGCGACCATTATTTATGCAAGCTTTCAAATGGACACACAAAAATTTCGTGCATCCAATTTAAATGCAAAAACATTCAAGAATTGCTCGACTCAAACGCGGTAGTGAATGCAATTTTCTCGATTGAGACAGAAACTTGGAGAGGCACCACAAGCGTGAAAGCAAAAGCAGAATCGCTGATTCCGCTTGCTGAATGCCCAGCTCTGTCGTCACTTTGCAGTGACTCATCGACCGAATTTATCGACAGCCTGTTTCACAAAAACAGGTGCGAAGAAGAGAAGTCGACCTACGATTTGACTTCGGCACGCGAAAAATATAGGCAAATTGCGCACGAAAACCCCGAGGCGATTAAGCGCGAAATCATCAAGGCGCTCATTGGGGAAAACGAGCTGCACACCGCGCAACGCGACTTGCTGCGAACGCTTGGTAACAATGAATCGTGCTTAGGAATTATGGCAACGGGGCGCGGAAAATCGCTCGTCTTCCAGGCGCACGCCACCATGATTGCGCTCACGAAAGATGAGCAGAGCATTTTTATCTACCCGTTGCGGGCTCTTCTTGGCGACCAGGAAAATTCAATTTCTGCAAAACTAAAGAAATTTGGAGTTCGAGCCGTGACACTTTGCGGCGAAACGCCGCAAGAGCAACGAGAGCAACTCATGCGCGACATCAAAAATAAAAAAGTTGACATCGTTTTATCTACGCCTGAATACCTCGAATATCACGCAGAAGAGCTGCGTCAAGCAGGCGATTTTAAATTCATGGTCATCGACGAGGCGCATCACATGGGCGAAACACCGCTATCGCGCGAAGCCTACGGCGAGTTCCACAGAATTAAAGAGTTGCTTGGAAACCCAACGACGGTCGCGCTGACTGCAACGGCAACAACGCAAACGCAAGAAGAAATCATTCGAGCGCTGGCGATTACGCATAAAGTCATTGACGAGGCAACGCGCAGCAACTTGCGCATCAACGACCAGCGAAACATTGCACATCGCGACGATTACCTGGCACACCTTTTAGCTGGCGGCAAAAAGACAGTCGTCTATGTTGGAACTCGCGAGCAATCGGTTGCAGTAGCAAGGCGTGCGCGAGCACGAGTCCCGCAGCTTGCGCCCTACATCGGCTTTTACAATGGCGGTCTCACGCGCAACGAACGCAAAAAAATTGAAGAGCTTTTCCGAAATGATGACATTCAAGTGCTGGTGGCAACTTGTGCGTTTGGCGAGGGCATCGACATTCCAAACATTCGAAACGTTGTGCTCTATCACATGCCAACTAACGAGGTCGAATTCAACCAAATGTCGGGCCGCGCGGGTCGCGATGGCAAAGAGTCGTGGATTCATCTCATGTATGGCAAGCGCGATGCGACGGTTAACGAAGCAATTCTGAAAGAAATGGCGCCCGAGCGAAATTTCATGGCGGTCATTTACAAACGCCTGCTCAAAGCGCTCGATGAAACGAACGGCGAGACGGTCGACATTTTCTGCGACAAATTCTCGAAATCAATCGCATCGGTTTCGGTGAAGGGCGAAGTGTTTACATCTACCCCGAATATCATCGATAATGCTCTTAAGGTTTTTCGTGAGCTCGATTATTTCCAAGACGAAATTAAGATAACTGACCGAGGGGAAATGCACGTCATTAGCAGGAAAGACTCGCATAGCCACACCGAACTGACCGATTCTGCGCACTATTGTGAGGGGCTGGCTGCGCAGGCCGACTTCGCGCGTTTTAAAGAGCGAGCGCTGCATGCGAGTGTCGCGGAATTAACGAAACAAATTGCAAGGCCTATTTTTTAGAAACGAAAACAGGTGAGTAATATGGCAACAGAATCAATTTCAAACAGAAAACAGGAATGGGACCCAGACGTTCTTTTTGCCCAGCTTGAAGAAATGTGCTCGGCCTACATGACGCCTGAAAACATAGAAACGCTCGAGGAAGCCTATGCTTATGCATCAGAAAAGCACGGCGACCAAAAGCGCAAAAGCGGCGAGCCCTACATCACGCATCCAATTTCGGTTGCAATCATTTTGGCAGAACTCAGGATGGACATCGAAACCGTGTGTGCGGGCATTTTGCACGACACAATTGAGGACACCGACGCATCAAAGCAGGCAGTGGCCGACAAATTTGGTCAAGATGTCGCAAATCTCGTTGATGGCGTGACCAAGATAACGAAAATCGAAGTCAAAAACCTCACCGACGAGCAGGCCGCGACCATTCGAAAAATGCTCGTTGCAATGGGCGAAGACATTCGCGTTATCGTCATCAAGCTTGCCGACCGTCTTCACAACATGCGAACAATTAAGTCGCTTCCAGAAGATCGCCGACTTTTCAAATCACGTGAAACGCTCGAGATTTATGCTCCAATCGCACACCGCCTGGGCATTCAGTCGGTCAAATGGGAGCTTGAAGACCTCGCGTTTTATTGGCTCGAGCCTTCGAAATACAAGCAGGTAGAGCGCCTCGTTGCCGACTCTCGTGAAGATCGCGAAGCCTATCTCAACAGCGTCGAAACTCAGATTCGCGAAGAGCTCGAAAAAGTTCACATCAACGCAAAAATCATGGGTCGCCCGAAGCACTTCTATTCCATCTATCAAAAGATGATGAAGAAAGGCAAAGGCTTCTCGGAAATCTATGACCTCATTGCGGTTCGCCTGATTGTGGATGACATCAAGGATTGCTATGCGGCGCTCGGCGCGATTCACTCGCTGTGGTCGCCAATCCCTGGTCGCTTCAAAGACTACATCGCGATGCCAAAACACAACATGTATCAATCGCTGCACACCACTGTCATGGGCCCAGCGGCTCGCCCGCTAGAGGTGCAAATTCGCACCGAAGAGATGCACCGCGCAAGTGAATATGGCGTGGCTGCGCACTGGCTCTACAAAGAAGGCGGCGCGAAAGTTTCAACGCACGACATTGACGCGCAGCTAACATGGCTCCGCGAAATGATTGACTGGTCCGACGAATCAGACGACTCTCGCGAGTTCTTGAAAGATTTGAAGATTGACCTGGAAGAGAGCGACATTTACGTATTCACACCAAATGGCGACGTGAAAACGCTTCGTGCAGGCTCGACGCCAGTCGACTTTGCATATGCCGTTCACACCGAAGTTGGTAACCGCTGCATCGGTGCAAAAGTCAACGGAAAAATTGTTCCGCTTTCGCACAGCCTGTCGACCGGTGACAGAGTTGAAGTCATGACTTCAAAAGTTGCAAACCCTTCAAAAGACTGGCTGGCTTTTGTAAAAACGCCTTCCGCAAGAAACAAAATTCGAGCCTACTTCGCAAAAGCAACTCGCGACGACGACACAATGAACGGGCGAGAAAAATTGCTTTCTGAAATGCGCAAAAACGGCTACGGCCTGTCAAACGCACGCACTGTAAAAGCGCTTCGCCTCGTGTCAGAAGACATGGGTTATCCAACACCAGAAGCTATGTTTGTACAAATTGCAAAAGGCAAAGAAAACGCCGAGACAGTCGCTGGACGTCTTCTGCAACTGCTTGTCGAGCGTGCACAAAAAGAGGATGAAAAGAAAGAAACACCAACTGCTGTTAGCGGCCTTTCGATTGACAAACTCAACATGGTCACGAGCGTAAAGCGCCCGAAGAAACACGAAACTCACTCCTCGCAGGGCATCGTTGTGAAAGGCATCGATTCTGTCATGGTTCGCCTTTCGCACTGCTGCAACCCTGTTCCGGGTGACGACATTATTGGTTTTGTAACTCGCGGACGTGGCGTTTCTGTGCACCGCCGCGACTGCCCAAATGCTGCCGACCTTCTGAAATCGCCGGAACGAATTATTCCGGTTGAATGGGAGAAAGACAGCCGCGACAAAATCTTTAAAGTTGAAGTCACGATTGATGCGATGGACCGCGTTGGTCTTCTGCTTGACATCACGAAAGTTTTCAGCGATTGCAACATCAATGTTTCGTCGTTCTCGACAAGCACGCTGCAGGCTGGGCTTTACAACTTAATCGTTGGATTCGAAGTTACAGAACTCAAAATGATAGACTATGTAATTGACAGCTTAAGCAAGGTAGAGGGCGTATTCGAGGTCTCTCGCGCGCTCCCTTCGAACACATCTAAAAAGAAGAAAAGGAAATAACAAATGTTTGATTTGGGCAAAGTAAATGTAGTTGACGGCCTGATGGTTGACGTGGAATGCCTGGTTCTTGGCATTCTCATGAACAACGTCTACATCGTGAGCGACGGGCAGGCAACTTTTGTCGTTGACCCTTCTTGCGATGCGGAAAAAATCATGGACGCACTGCATGGCCGAAAACTCGATGCAATCATCATTACTCACGGTCACTGGGATCACATTGGCGGCGCATCCGATCTCAAAGAACTCACTGGCGCCGAGACAATTTGCTACGAAGACGACAGAGAATGGTGCGAGCACGGCAACGCAACTGGCACTTCCCGCAAATCAAAATGCGTAAAAATCGACCGCACAGTCACACACGGCGACGTCATTGAGCTTGGCGGAATGAAGTGGAAAGTCATTCACACACCTGGCCACTCAAAGGGTTCAATGTGTCTGTTCGACATTCCTCAACATGGAAATCATCCTGATGGACTGCCTGTTCTCATCGCTGGCGACACCCTGTTTAACGGCGGCGTTGGCAGAACCGACTTCGAAGGCGGAAGCGACGACGACATGAAGGCTTCAATCAAGAAGCTTGCTGCTCTTCCTGACGAAACAGTTGTTCTTCCAGGGCATCGTTCAATCACAAACATCAAGCAAGAGCGCAGAGCAACTTTCTGGAGATTCGGCGACGAGCCAAAGCCAGAGCTTTAATCGAATTACCAAAAGCAAATTCCGCAATGGATAATTACGAAAAAAATAGACTATCAAGCGAGTGAGGCTATGAACAAAAGTTTGAACAAAGAAAATTCAGAATTGACAATTCTTGTAACGGGAGGCGCAGGCTTTATTGGTTCGCACACATGTGTTGAGCTTTTGAATCAGGGCTTCAACGTCGTGATTGTTGATGACCTGTCAAACGCAAACGAAGTTGCAGTTTCGCGCATTCGCCAAATTGCTGGCATTGCTGAGGATTCTCCTCGCTGCAAATTCTTCAAAGAGTCGGTGCTCGACGCTGCTGCGATGGACAAGATTTTTACGGAAAACGACATCGACGCGATTATTCACTTTGCAGCTTTCAAGGCTGTTGGGGAGTCTTGCGAAAAGCCGCTTGAGTATTACCAGAACAACCTGGGTGGCGCGCTCAATGTTCTGCTCACTGCAAAGAAGCACGGCGTCAAAAACTTCGTGTTTAGCTCAAGCGCGACTGTTTATGGTGAGCCTGACAGTGTTCCGCTGTTTGAGACTTCGCCAAAGCATGACGCGACGAATCCATATGGCTGGACAAAAACCATGAACGAGCAAATTCTCATGGACACTGCGAAAAGCGACGACGAGTGGAACATCGTTTTGCTTCGCTACTTCAACCCAATTGGCGCTCACGAAAGCGGGCTCATTGGTGAGGATCCAAAAGGCATTCCAAACAACCTGCTGCCCTATGTCGCAAAGGTTGCAGTTGGCAAGCTTGAGAGCGTTGGCGTTTTCGGAAACGACTACCCAACTCCTGACGGCACTGGCGTGCGTGACTACATTCACGTTGTTGACCTGGCAAAAGGTCACGTTGGCGCGCTCGCATGGATGGGCGGCAAATGCGGAACAAACGCAGGCGCCGACCGCCATGGCTGCGAGGTGTTCAACCTTGGCACTGGCAACGGCTCGAGCGTTCTTGAAGTAATTCACGCTTTTGAAGATGCTTGCGGTCACGAGATTAAGTTTGAAATCAAACCTCGTCGTGCTGGCGACATTGCAGAAAATTATGCAAACGCCGACAAAGCAAAGCGCGAGTTCGGTTGGGTTGCAGAGAAAAACCTGCATGACATGTGCGTCGATTCCTGGAATTGGCAGTCGAAAAACCCTGACGGTTACGGCGCATAAATTAAAACTTCAAAGTAATCAAAAATAGCGGAGCGCAATCGAAGCGCTCCGCTACCTGTATAATATTGAGCATTCTTTGCTTATCTTGCGGGCGTAGTTTAATGGCAAAACTCGAGCTTCCCAAGCTTGCGTCGCGGGTTCGATTCCCGTCGCCCGCTCCAATGTAATGGGCTGTGGCTCGCGCTAATCTTCGTCTCATAAAATCCGCGTAACATAAGTACGCTAGGATTTTATTCGCTCGATTATCTCGGCCCACAGCTCCGCCACATTGAAGCGTTCGCTCCTGCGCTAACCACCAGTAACTCCTCGTTTGTTTCTTCAAAATTCGCGTAACATAAGTACGCTAGAATTTTATTCGCTCGATTATCACGACCCATAGCTCCATTACATTGGAGCGAGTGCCCTCCGCTAGAATTTTGTTCGCTCATTGATCGCACGTCAGAACCTCGCCACATTGGAGCGAGTGCCCAACGCTAGGATTTTATTCGCTCGATTATCTCGACCCACAGCTCCATTACATTGAAGCGCAAAAAAGGCTGAGCCGCGGGGCCCAGCCTTAAAGTAATTTCTGTGGAGGGTTTGTTTACTTCTTGATTTCGACGTCGGTTAGATTCTTTTGTTTGGCGTCTTTGACTGCTTGTTTGACGTCATCAGGGAACTCGATTGTGTCGAGCATCTTGTTCACAAGCTCTTCGTGTCCCTCGATGCTCATGACATCGATGTAAACAATGCCACCGTTAACATCGGTGCAGTAATATTTCGCATTGCCACCCGAGTGATTGTAGGTTGCTACCAGCCATTTCTTGTCGCCGTGAGTCTCTGGGTCAACAACTGTCCACTCGAATGCAGCTGCCGTGTCATGGCCTTTCTTATCGAAGAACTGTTGCGCAGTCTCGCCGTCTTCGTAGAAGATAATAATTCGCTTACCGTCTTCAAACTTAAAGCCTGCTTTATCGCAGGTGTCACCAGCAGTGTTGCTTACAGAAACACCATCTGGGACCTCGACTTTGAACCAAACAAAGTCAGACTTTTTGTCTGCGACAGCCGCAGTTCCTCCGCCGCCGCCTTCGCCAGACGAGCAGCCAACCATCACCAGCGACACAACAAGAGCCATTGCAAGGCTACTAAAAATTGCAATTATCTTTTTCATGATCGCCTTCTTTCAAAACTGGAAGGAGAGGAAGGCAAGGTATCTTCCTCTCCCGAAAAACGAATTAGTGAATTTCTAGCGTGTCGGCCTTAATTTCTTTAGCCTTGGCGTAGTCTTCCTTCAGGTTCTCAGAGAATGTTACCGATTTCAAATAATCTTGAATGACCTTGTCATCATGCGTAAATCCGTAGCCATCAACCTCGCCAATCAGGTTCTCGCCAAGGTCAACGAAGTAGAAAGTGTTCATGTCCTTATTGGAGCCTTCCGCCTCAACGACCTTCCAAGTGTAGTTGCCGAGTTTCACATCATCTAGCTGCTTTGCATAATCGCTGCCATACCAGTCAATCTTGTTCTGAGCAATCGTTTGAGCATCATTTCCAGAAACGCCGTTCCAGCCCATCTCGATTGTTTTACCTTCATCGTTCTTAACGAAGCGAACCTTTGCAGCAGTGTCACCAAAATGCGTGTCCTTCTCATAATTCTCAGGAACCGCAGCCTTGTACCAGGTGAAGTCGGTAACCTTCTGCGTCGTTCCTCCGCATCCAACGAGGCTGAAACAAAGAGCCATCGCGACCAAAACCAGCGCTACTGAGCAAAATTTCATCGTTGCTTTCATGGCTTCACCTACGATTCTGCTTTCTTAAACATCATCTTTGCGCCTTCAACTTCGACCGTCAACACACCATTGTCGAGCTTCATGTCCATCGTGTCACCCATCGCTTTCCACGTGACAGTGTTAGCGCTCTTTGCCTCCCATGTGCCTTCGACCTTCTCGCCGAAGTAATCAAGAGAGCATGTCTTGTCCTCATTCATTGTGAGGCTGACGCTCATGCCAATCGCTTTCAACATGTTGATGTCGCTTTCAGCGTAGGATGTGCCGTCCTCCTCCAAGCCACTCAATTCCCAAGTGCCGACAAAATTCTTGTCGTAATCTTCGGAGCCGCCGCCTCCGCCGGAGCAACCAACGAGCGCGATCGCGAACACAAAAGCAAACGCACAAACTAAAGTTGCCAGGATTCCAGTCTTTGCCTTCATCGATATCACTTCCTTCCCATCTCTCGGCTGCTCGGTTTGAACTTGAGCAGCAAAACTAAATCCATGACGAAATAGTATCCAGAACGGGCGTTTTTTAGAAGTTACCTGCGGGCAGGTTTTTCTCTCGATAAAGAGCCGAATGGCTATTTTCGATTTTCGGTTCCCGCGTAAAACGTTAAATGCGTTGTGCTAGCGAGGGTCACGAACCAAAGCGACCACCAACCGCAACACGCACGAATATGACGGCCGACTAAAAGACAAAAAGACCGCAACACCATCTCAAAGAAATCAAGAAACTAGCTGAGAATTAACCAGCCTAAATCAGCAAACATCAACGAGTTCACGAGAACAAATCTGTCAGATTATGGCGGTTCGAGATTTAGCGAGGATCGCGAACATCAGCGTTCGACTCAGAGTTTCGCGGAACAATGAGGCCTTGCGAAACTGCGTGAACCGCGAGGCGCAAGATGCTGTCATATCCTGTCTTTGCAAGAATTTCAGAGATGTAGCGCTTCACGGAACTTTCACTCATATAAAGCTCGGCCGCGACTTCTTTCCTAGTTTTTGCTTCGCAAACAAGACGCAAAATGTCGATTTCTGTCGGAGTGAGCATTTCTGCATAGGACGCAACGCCGCTTGGCTCATTTGGAAAAGTGACATAGCCTTTCATCGTTGAACGAAGGACACCGAGAAGTTCCTCGGTTCCTACGTTTTTGTAAACGAAACTATGAGCTCCCGCAGCCTCAGCCTCTTCGATGAACGAAATCTCGGGCAAGCCAGTCATGATGACATCTTTGATGTCGGGTTTTGCCGCAAGAATTTGCTTTGCAACGGTGATGCCGGTGGAGCCGTGCT
>JAUMVS010000152.1 GCA_030530045.1 Phoenicibacter congonensis | reverse complement strand
CGTCAATTCCACCGCGACGATACACCAGCCCTGCTTTCAGGCGTATCTCGATCTGCGCTATCCCGGGAGGACCTGTTCATTTACGGACTACATGAAGAAAAACTTCTCCCCCGGCTTCATCGAAATGTGCAGAAACGATTACGGCATGAGCGACGCCGACCTTGAGGACGAGACGCGCTTCTGGCAGAGCTATGTCAAGGAGCATATCCCGGCCGCCTATCCCGGCATCCGCGAAATAATGGAGCGCCAGAAGGCAGAGGGCGGATACATAGCCGTCGTGTCACATTCGTTCGACTTCAACATCCTGCGGGACTACGAGGCCAACTCCCTGCCGCGCCCGGACGCGGTTTTCGGCTGGGAGCAGCCGTCGGAGCGCCGCAAGCCCCATCCGTATCCGCTGGAGGAGATAATGCGCCGCTTCTCCCTCTCGGCGGGCGACCTGCTTATGATAGACGACCTCAAGCCCGGCTACGATATGGCGCGCGCCGTCGGCGCGGACTTCGCCGCCGTGGGCTGGAGCAGCGACATCCCCGAGATCGAAAGCTTCATGCGCGAAAATTGTACATTATACTTCAAAACCGTACAGGAGCTTGCCGCGTTTTTAGAGTAAAGACCGAAATCGGCTTTTTGTTTCAAATTTATTCACATTTTAATTGACAAAAAGCAAACGATTGTATTATACTTGATTCAATACGGTAAAATTTCATTACTGTAAATCGTTAAAGATAGAGGAAGGTACTATGGAAAAACGTTACGGTCTGCCTACCGCCATAGCGATGGTCATCGGTATTGTTATCGGTTCCGGTGTATTCATAAAGGGCGGTAAGGTTCTGGCGCTCACACACGGCAACATGCTTCAGGGTGTGCTGGTCGTCGGCATTGTCGGTCTTATCTGCATCATATGCTCTCTCGTTTTTGCTGAGCTCGGCTCCAAGTACGAAAAGGTCAACGGCGTGGTCGATTATGCCGAGGTTGCTCTCGGGCCTACATATTCGTACTATGTCGGCTGGTTCATGACCACTATTTACTACCCCTGCCTTGCCGCGATGCTGGCATTCTTCTCCGCCGTGTTTTTCCTTGCCCTTTTTGACATCCCCACGCTTGACTTCTTTGTCACCGGCACCGTCAGCTCGGAGGCTCTCGGTCTCGGCGCGGGCTTCCTTATCATAGGCTACGGCATCAATGCGATCTCTCCCAAGCTTGCGGGCAAGCTTCAGGTCAGCATGACCGTCATCAAGCTCATCCCGCTGCTGCTCATGGGTATCGTAGGTATTATCGTCGGCTTCAGCACCGGCGCAACGCAGAATGTGCTCAACTATGTCAACTCTCCCGAGTATGCCGAGGCCATAGAGGGGACGACGGCTTTTCAGGGCGTGTTCTCCGGCGTCGCTTCCTTCGCTTTCGCCTATGAGGGCTGGATAATCGCCACCTCGATCAACTCCGAGCTTAAAGACGCAAAGAAAAATCTCCCGCTGGCGCTCATCTGCGGCGCGCTGTTCTGCACGGTACTCTACTGCCTGTACATCTTCGCAATGAGCTGCGTCGGCGACGTCGAGACTATCATCGGCACATGGCCGCTGGGCGAAAAGCTGCCCAAGATCGCTTTCTCCGTCGTCTTCGGCAATACCGTCGGTACGGTGGTTTACGCGTTTATCGCCATTGGCTGTCTGGGCGTTATGAACGGACTTATCATGGGCTCATCCCGCGGTATGTACTCCGTTTCCGCACGCAACATGGGTCCCCGCCCCGAGTTCTACGGTCATATCGACGATCAGAACGGCTTTACCATCAAGTCCACCATTATCGGCATGATGTTTGCCGGCTTCTGGTATGCATGGACGTCGATCTTCTGGATGTACGACTTCATGGGCGGTCTGCACAACTGCCAGTGGATCGCGTGGGAGCCTGATGAAATATGCATCATCAATCTTTACGCCATGTACATCCCAATGTTCGCCGCGCTCATGTTCAAGGACAAGGGCGGCAACGTGTTCAAGCGCTACATTCTGCCCGCTCTCGGCATCCTGTGCTGCTGTTTCATGGTGTACTGCTGCTGGGTCGGCAAGGGCTATCAGCAGGTCTGCGGATATCTGATTTTCTTCGCGCTCGTGATGTTCGTCGGCTATCTGTTAAAAACCCCGAAAAAGGCAAAATAAAGAAAAATACAAAGGAGGCTGTGAAAGATCACAGCCTCCTTAAACTGTCAGGGAGCCTTAACGAGGTTCTTTGACAAGCTTTCCGCCGAGCATTTATATGTATTCTATCGTGATGCGGCAGACGCGAAACTCGTCGAGATGGGCGAACTTATAATTGAAGCTGCCCTTCGCCGCGCCGCGCCAGCGTGCCATTATATTGTTTATATTGTTGCAGAAGGCGCTGAAATCGGCGCTGCTTTCAAATTGGAGATATGCCGCGTCCCCGTCGGCAAGCGCGTCAAGCCGGTCAAAAAGCCGCTGCTCATACTCTTCGCCGGTGTAGACAAACTCGTTTTTCAGGTGGTGATAGCTGTTGTTCATATTGAGACTGCCGGGCAGCTCAAAAAATCCTGAAAAGGAGACGTTTTCGGGGTATTTTTCCCTTATCCAGAAGCGCGAGACATTGTACGCGCCGTAATATTTGTAGCTTCTGTCGCTGCTCATCACGTCGTTCGTCACGTCGAGATCGTAATATTCCCCGTCTATGCATACGATGTTCCACGCGTGTCCGACGACCTCCGCCGAGGCGGTGCCGGCCATAACCATGCAGGGGATATCCATTTCCTCCAGCAGCCACTTCATCGCAAGGCTTATCCCGTCGCATTTCGCCTGACCCTCGCCAAGCGCGCCGTAGGCGTTCGCGGCGCTTGCGGCATTGAAATTGTAAAAGCAGTTCGACGTGAGGTATTCATAGGCGGCGAACTCCTTTTCGCTGTCGCTCAGCCCCTCGACGGAGGCAGCCAGCGTCCTCGCCTTCTCGGCACATATGCCGTATTCCGCCGCAAACTCCTGCCGTGTCAGGACGATGGGCAGCTCCGCCGAGACGACGCGCCCATCGGCGTCGGCGATGAATTTTATCTCGCCCGTTGTTGAAAATTGCAGCAGCTCGGGACATTCATAGCTCATTATAAGCGCAAGCTGGGAAAATTCCTGCCGGTACATCTCACGCGGAAAATTGCAGCTCGTTTCAAAGTTGCTGACGGCTCTGTACATCTCGCAGAAATTCTCAAGCAGCCTGTCGTCAAGCGTGTTGAGGTAATAGCGTATCTCAAAATGCGGTATCATCGACGCCGCTTTCAGCTGCATCGGCGTATAGTGCGCAATGACCGGCTCCTCCGTCGGCACCGGCACGGGAGTTGTTTCGACAACGGCGGCAGGCTCGCTCTCAGGCACTTCGCTCACCGGTGCGTCCCTGTTCATCTCGCGGAAAATGAGAAACGCAAGCAGTATCCCCGCCGCGACCGACAGCGCCGCCAGCGGCCACGCCTTTTTAGGCTCCTTCTGCACACGTATGACGATCCTGAGCGGGCCGGTCACGATATCGCCGTAGTTGACGTAGAATCTGGCCTCATTGACATACAGCACCATGCCGTCATACATCTTCTTCGGCAGGCTTACACGCATCGGCTCCGGCCCTCCGGGATAGCGCAGCACGGAAACGCAGCCCTGCCGCGCCTCTTTTTCGGAGACGTACAGCGTCACGGTAGGCATATTCGTTTTTCTTTTCTCTATGGCCGCGCCGCAGACAAGGCAATAATCCGCGCCTGCCTGCAATTCACTGCCGCAGTGGGGACAAACTCTCATAAAAAAGCTCCGGTGGAATGAACGTAAACGTTGAATCAGTCGTAAACATTATAATACCATAAATGCGCACGATAAAAAAGAAGAATATGTAAAAACCCTCCCGAAAATCCGGGAGGGTTTAT
>JAUMVS010000151.1 GCA_030530045.1 Phoenicibacter congonensis | reverse complement strand
GGACGTTCTGCATCGTCCCACAACGGCTTTGAAGGCCGCGGGAGCCACCAGGCCCCATCCACTCCCAAATCAAAACGACCTAATTATATATGAATTACCAGGTTAATAACGCGACTTTTATCGAAAAAAACCTAATAAATTTCACACATAATTACTTGAGAATTCTACCGTCTCCCTCGCGTTGAGTGAAGCCAGTTTTGTCAAAATATTCAAGAATCGGCACTGCAAATTTTCTTGAAGTGCTCATAGCGTCTTTGAGGTCGGCAACTGTGCCACCGCCGTTTTCAATTGCTGTTTTTACGCAACCTTTCAAGCGCTCTATTACGTTCTTTTCAAAGTAGAAATCTTTGCCAATCCTAATGATGTCGCCACGCGACTCAAGTGTTGTCAAAGCTTTTGAGCAAACCTTTGTGTCGAGCTTCACGCTGCCTGAAATGTCTTTGATGAAAGGTGGGTTTTGGTCAGCATCTTTGAGAAGCTTCAAAATTTTGTTAGCCGCATCGTCTTGAACTGCTTTTGCGCCAGCTCCAGCCGATGTGTGAGAAATCTCTCCACCGTTTACAAAGACTGAGCCGCGTTCCACCAGCCTTGAAAGCAACGCTTCAAAAACATCGTTATCGATGTAGGAGAACGAAAGCTCCTTTAAATGCTCTTTCGAAACACCCGTTGCATTAGGCTCTTTTGCATGGAAGCGCTTCAGCGTTGACTCAATTGTGTTGATGCAGTTATTGAAAATTTCTTTTGTTGCAAAGATGCAGCATTTTTGATCAACACAAACCGATTTATCAAGCGCTTTTAGCTTAATTAGCGAAACTTTGCAATCGTCTTCGCTCAAACCGCAAAAACGCGCAAGACTTTTTGGCGTAATTGGCTGCTGCTGCATTTCGAATGCTGCTGTAACAATGTCGTCTTGCTCGCGAGAAGAAAGCGCTTCAATGAGCTTCATCTCAGGCGCTTTGATGTTTGTCTTTTTGCGTGGATGGCAACGAAGAATTGTGCCACCACCAATTACCTCAACAGGGGAGTAGCTTCTAACTACATATCTATCAAGGTAGCTAACAGGCAATTTTTCGTTCGTGCGAATTTGTGCATAAACTTTCTCACCTGGCAAAACTTCCTTTTTTCCATTAAACAGAAGGAGGCGCCCGACAGTTTCTTTTGTGCCATGCGCAACGTGTACGTTCGAGCCACTTTTCAGTGGGCGAGCAGTGTCGGCACTGGCGAGGTATGTAAATTCAACGTCGAAAGTGTCGCTCGGAGAAATCGAGCCAGGTGTGGCAAGCATGTATCCAGGGCGTACATCCTCAGTTGAAACGCCAACGAGGTTGAGCGCTACACGATTGCCGGGCAGAGCCTTGTTTTGTGCTACATCATGAATCTGAATCGAGCGAACTCTTGTCTTTTTCCTTGTTGGAAGAATTTCAAGGGTGTCGTCAATGTTGATCTCACCAGCCCAAAGTGTGCCAGTAATAACAGTGCCTGCACCTTTGATGGTAAAAACACGGTCGATTGGCTGACGCACTGTTTTTCCCTCGAAGTGCATTTGTGCACTTTCGCAAGCTTTAGCGAGGCTTTCTTTCAGTTTATCAAGACCTTCTTTTGTATTTGATGAAACTTTGATGATGTCGCAGCCTTCATAAGGGGTGCCAACCAGGTGCTGTGCGATGTCGTTTTCCACGACATCAGCCCATTCAGGGTCCACGATGTCGCATTTGGTGAGTGCAATAACGCACTTTGGAACGCCGAGCAGTTGCAATACGTTTAAATGCTCACGTGTTTGAGGCATGATTCCGTCATCGGCTGCAATGCACAAAAGTGCGACATCGATGCCTGTGGCTCCAGCGATCATTTCACGAACGAAGCGCTCGTGTCCTGGCACGTCAACAACGCCTGCATGAATTCCGTTGGGCAGTTTGAGTTCAGCAAAGCCAAGTGTGATTGTGATTCCGCGCTCTTTTTCCTCGGCAAGTCTGTCAGGGTCTTTGCCAGAAAGGGCGAGGACTAATGATGATTTACCGTGGTCGATGTGACCAGCGGTGCCAATGATGACATTTTTTTGTGAATCTTGTGCCATTTTATTTCACCTGTGAAATGTAGGACTGAACTCCCTTTGCGAGAAGTGGCAAATCGTCTTCGTCGAGCGTGCGAGCATCAAAATAGACGCAGTCTTTTGTGAGTCTAGCGATGATTGGAGGCTCGCATTCCTGAATGAGGTAACGGTCGGCTTCTTCTGCAGTTCCTTTATTAAAAGTAGCACAAACGCAATAGGTCGGAATGTCGCACATTGGAAGGCTTCCACCGCCAGCGCGTGAAATCTCGCTAATGACTTTAAAGGTGACGTCATCGCTTGAAACTTCTTTTTCAAATGTCTTCTTAAGTTTGTCAGCACGCTTCTTTGTAACAGCCGCATCTTCAGTGAGCATGCGAAGTGTTGGAATTTTCACCCTTGCTTCTTCTTCGTTCAGGTAGGTGCGAAGAGTTGCCTCAAGTGCTGCAAGCGTCATTTTGTCAAGACGAAGCGCACGTGCAAGTGGGTTTTTCTTGAGTCTGTCGATAAATTCTTTGCGACCAACGATAATACCAGCCTGAGGGCCACCAAGAAGTTTGTCGCCCGAGAAGCTAACAATGTCAACGCCAAGCTTCAGCGCGTCAGTAATAGTGTGCTCACCATTTTTCTTGAAGAATTCATCTTCAATGAGAACACCAGAACCTTGGTCTTCATAAACAATAACCTTGTTCTTGACACCTTCTTTTTTTCTGCGTGCATTTTCGGCTGTAGCAATCTTTTGCAAGTCTTTAATTGAGACGTCCTCAACAAAACCTTCCATTCTGTAGTTAGAAGGATGCACTTTTAAAAGCATTGCTGTGTTTTCGTTAATGTTTCTTTCGTAGTCTTCGACATGCGTTTTATTTGTTGTGCCAACTTCAACCATTTTTGCGTTTGACATTGCCATGATGTCAGGCACGCGGAAAGATCCACCAATCTCAACAAGCTCACCGCGGGAAACGATTGCCTCATATCCTTTTGCAAATTCGTTTAGCACCATCATGACTGCTGCAGCGTTGTTGTTAACTGCAATTGCAGCCTCGGCGCCTGTGAGCGTGCAAATCAGCTGCTCTATGTGGTCGTGACGTGAGCCACGAGACATTGTTTTTGTTGAATATTCAAGTGTTGAGTAGCCCTTGGTAACGTCGTTTACGGCTTCAATTGCCTCTTTGCAAAGTGTGCTTCTGCCGAGGTTTGTGTGAATGATGACGCCACTTGCATTTACAACGTGGCGAAGGGAAGGCTTAATGAGTTGCAATGCATGAACGCAGCTTTTATGTGCAATTTCTTCAGTTGTAGGAATCTTGTAGTCTTCATCAACGCCAGCAAGAATGGTCTGGCGAATATCATCAAGAACATCTCGGACGGCAGTTCTCAAAAAATCGTGAGCAAGTGCATGCTTTAAAGTCTCGATGTTTTGGTGCTTCATGACCTCGTCAACTTGAGGCAAGCCTCTCAAGAGTTCATTTAGCGCATTACCTTTATTAGTAGTAGTTGCTTTTTTTGCGTTAGCGTTGCTTGTTGCAGCAGCTTTTTTGTTTTCGGTCGCTTTTGCAGCTTCTGCTGTTTTGGTCATGTGAGTTTCCCTCTAATAATCAGTCGATTTAACAAAATAATTATTACACGTTTCACGAAAAGAAAACGCTAGGGCAGAAATGCATTTTTTGTTTACATATTTATGTGCAGGTGGTTGAATATCTAAATTCGCAGATTTGGGTATGTTAAACGAAATGTAACAATTCGACTTCGAGAATTTGGTAAGCGTTGTACCAGTATTATCTCAACTGCGAATAAAAGTTGTATTTGTCTAACTGCGGTTTCTTCATTTTTTTCAGGTTTTCTGAACATTTTTTCACAACCGAA
>JAUMVS010000150.1 GCA_030530045.1 Phoenicibacter congonensis | reverse complement strand
GGTGTGTTTTGATTTCTTTGAGCTGATTTGCGTTAACTAGTGCTAACCTAGACGCGATGTTAAATTCTAGAGATTAAGGAGCTGCAATGGAGCACGTAATCAATGTAAACGGAATGGCCTGCGAGGGATGCGTAAAAAGCGTAACTGAGGCTCTCGAAAAGGTCGCAGGAGTTGAGTCGGTAAACGTCAGCCTCGAGGACAAAAAAGCTGTCGTTCAAGCTGCCGATTCTGTAACTGTTGAGGCACTTGAAGCCGCAGTTAAAGGCGCTGGCTTCGAGGTTGCTTAAAGCCCAGCATTCATTTTTGCTTAAATAGCTTGAATTAATCGACGGCTGTCGCGATTGCGAATTGAGGGCTGGGCTTTCAAAAAGCCGCGCTCTACCAGGGGGTGTCTCCATCAGAATCGTAGTTGTGGCAGTCGTCGCCGTCTGCTTCGTAGTTGTGGTCATCGGCCCACACTTTTTTGTTGTAATCACTGCGAACGTCGCGCATCGCCTTCACGTTTGGTTCCTGGTCATAAGCCTCTTTTTTAGCGGCGCGCTTGTTAGAAATCGTCCTCGCAGCATCGTCGAGAGCTGCGAAAATTCCAATCAGAGCAATGATGATTAGCCCCACAATAACTATCACCGCAATGAAACCAAAAAGAGCAATTGCAACGATGCTGGCAATCAAAATCGCAGCTACAGCCAGCACAATCTTTATGATTTTGAATCGCGTCGAGCTAGTGTCGATAACGAATTCTTTGTACTCCGAGTTTTTTGGCGACCAACCCATTTTGACCTCCGAATGAACTTGTTTTCTTAAATTATAAATGCGCCACAATGCATAAATTTTGCTTGCCCATAATCTATACGATGGGTGTAAATTTCTTTGGAACATTACTTCTAGAAGTAGCGAAATTCACTATTTTCAAGACAAAATGGATTTTTCTGAGCGATTTTGTGGCCTCGAAAATTTTTGAACTTTTGCGTTTGGAAAGTCGTTTTTCGCGGAATTGAGTTTTGAACTGTTGGGTCGACAACTTCTGAAATCCAATTTTAGATTTGCGTTTTTTGAAGCTTTCAAAGTCGGCATTTTTGCCGTTCTCCCGCATCTTCAATTTTGAGAATTCGTTTGCAGGTTATGTGAATAATGCCTGTTCAGAATGCATTCTCTTTCACTGGGCCATGGCGAAAAAGTGCTTACCAGCGTCAAATTCCTCGGCGGTTAAACTTTTGAATTTCTAAATTTGAAAGTCAATTTTTGAGTTTAAACCTTCACTGTTCTTTCACTCGAATGTGAATTTTGCTTCACTGTTCATTCACTTTGGCGTGAACTTTTATGCACTGTTCAATGTTGAAACAATCTTTTTTTCTGCACAGTTCATTCATTAAACATTCACTAATCGTGAAAAACTCTCACAACTTTTTCTTCACAGTTCAAATGAGAATTGAACTCAACAGCTTGATGTAAAGCATTTTTTCGAGACTTTACGGAGGAAAACATGAAGTTCAATTTGATTTCGGGAATGAGCAAAAGTTTAAAAATTGCAATATGCTCTGGACTAATTGCCGCGGGCTTGACCCTTGGCTTCATTGCTTCGGTCAAAAGCGACTCGATTGCTCGCGAGGCGGAAGCGGCGGAACGCTATGGCGGGCAGCAAACGACTGTGTGCGTGGCGAAGCGCGACATCGCGGGCGGCGAAACTATTAAAGACACCGACATCGAAGAAAAGCAATGGATTAGCTCGCTTTTGCCAGAGGAAGCCGTGACTTTGAAATCGGATTGCGTTGGCAAGCAGCTCGGCTCGAGCATTTTAAAGGGCGAGGTTGTGAGCGCTTCTCGTTTTCAGTCGGGCGACTCGGGCCTGAATGTCCCGAACGGCATGGTTGCAGTTTCGCTTCCGCTTGATGACACGTCTTCAGTTGGTGGCACTCTTCGTGTTGGTCAAAAAGTTGATGTCTATGCGACTGGTTCTAGTTCCACTTCAAAGATTTGTTCCGATGCAACAATTCTCGAGACTTCAAATTCCGACAAAAGCGTGAGCGCCGAAACCAAGTGGATCACAATCGCGGTCGAAAAAGACAAAGCGCAGGAAGTCGTGAGCGCGGCGCAAAAATTGAGCCTCTACGTCGTTCTTCCTTGTGATTCAGCCGCTAAAGAAAACACCGATTTGGAAGATGAGTAGGCCTCGAAGTTTTTAGTTAGTGATTGTTGGTTTGGAGAATTAGCGATGGAAAGTTTAATTTGCATAGACTCGGCTTGTTTGCGAAACCCAGTGGAGTTTGGTTTGCCGGCCGATTTGTTAGATGCGGAAGTCCGCAGGGTGGCGACCCTGGGGGACGACGCTCGAAACATGGCTAAAGAGCTTGCGGAAGGTTCGCTCGTTGTCGTCATCTCGAGTGATGATGTCGACGCGATCAATCTTGCGGGCATGTTGAAGGCAGAAAACCCGCATCTTCGAGTTTGGCTGGTCACGAACGAGATTAGTGGTTCAATGCAATCGCGCATGGATGCTTGCAAAATTGACAAGCTTGTTCTCTCGCAGGATCTTGACCTTGCTTTGCGTGATGCTAGCGACACTTTTTCAACTGACCCTGTCGAATTCGATGACTATGAAATCTATGAAGAGGAGACGCCAACTTCTTTGGCTAAGAATGCTCCTGGCAAAATTCAAAAGTCTAATGCAAATTGCTGGGTGTGCTCGATTTTCTCGGGTTCGGGCGGTGCTGGAAAGTCATGCGTTTCGGCAGTAATGGCGCAGCTTCTTGCCGATGTTGGATTCAAGACACTGTTGATCGATGCTGATTTTCAGTTCGGCGACCTTGCCTTCTGCTTCAGATTTTCCTCTCCAGTGGCGTTTGATTCTGTGTTCAGTTCAGCTGGTGTAAACGTCGAGGCACTGGAGAAAAGCGATTCAAATTTAGTTGTGCTGGCTGCTCCTACGCGTCTTGAAAGCTGCGAGCTTGGTGCCAAAAACCTTGAGAAATTAATAGAAGTTGCAGCTGCTTCATTCGATGCAATCATCGTGAACACTGGTTCTAACTGGGGTGACTGCCATGCAACGCTTCTGCGAATTTCTAGTTGCAGTTTGTTTATTGTCGACCAGCGAGTTTCTTCAGTGCGCGGATGCTTGCACGCAGTCGAACTTGCTGAGCGCTTAAACGTTCCAACTTCTTCTTTCAAATTTGCACTCAATCGATGCAAGCGACGCTCGACAATTTCGCCTGCCGATGCGATGGCGTCCCTCAAATGTGACGATTTGAGTGAATTTAAAGAAGGCACGCTCGATATTGAAGAAAAGATGTGTTGTGCCTGCGTAGACGATTTAATCAAGCACAAGAATCCATTTGCAATGTCGGTGTTTGAATTCTTGGAGAAGAATTGCCCATTGAATTCTGAAGCGAGCACCTCGAAAGCCAAAATCTCTAGGAGGAAAAAATGAGCCTCCTTGAAATGGTAGAAACTGCCGAATCTTCAAAGACGGGTTTTGGCGGAGCGGGCTCTGCGACCCCAAGCCTTGACACCGAGCAGCATTTGAAGAAAATGACCGTTTCCGATTTGCGAGACGCGGTGCAAAAATATGTCTCCCTCGATGAGCTAGCCGAGCTTTTATTTAATGACCGAAAGAAGGCCGAAGCTGAACTTCGCGGCGCTTGTGACCAGGTGTTTCTTAATAATCAGGATTACCTGTGCTCGGCCGAAGATCAGGCGCGATTGACTACATCTCTTCTTGATGTTGTGTTCGGCATGGGCCCGATTGAGGAATTTATCGATGATGATTCCGTCACCGAAATAATGATTAACGGCGCCAATGAAATCTACATCGAGCGTCGCGGCGTCATCGAAAAAACGAACAAAAAGTTTGCGAACGACGAGCAAGTGCGTGTTTTGCTCGACAAGGTTTTGGCGCCTTTGGGTCGTCGAATTGACGAGTCGAGCCCGATGGTTAATGCGCGACTTGAGCGCGGCCATCGCGTGAATGCA
>JAUMVS010000149.1 GCA_030530045.1 Phoenicibacter congonensis | reverse complement strand
CACCGCGTCGCCAAACGCAAGCCCGCGCTCGGCCTGCCTCAGCAGCACATCCTTCAATTCCAGCAGATACGGCAGATTATCCGTCTCGGTATAGCCGCCAAAATAAGGCGTACCGCCGTAGGTATCCGTCGAGAGGAAATAAAACAGCTTGCTCGGAATCAGCTGCAAAAAACGCGGGATGTGGTGCACAATCCAATCCACGGCCTGCCGCTTGTAAAACGCGTCGCGCACCTGATAGGTCACGCCCGTTTCGTCTTCGCTGATGTAACCGATTTTACCCTCGCCGAAAACCGTGTTATCGTAACTGCCGTCTGCGTCGTCGTTGTTGCCCATCAGCATGTTCACGCCCATCGTCTGCGCCTGATAGATAAAGTGGCCGGACAGTTTTTCCGTCATCAGCCCAATCGCGCCCATCACCGCAGCAGCGGCCAGCAGATAGGCCGCTATGCAGCGCATGCGCCTTTTGCGTAAGATAAACAGCAGCAGCGTCATCGGCAGCCAAATCACAAGCAGCGGGCGCACCCAGTTGCACAGCACCAGCAGCACGCCCGACAGCACGCACGGCCACACGCCGTCCTCCATCGCGCAGGCCAGCGACGCGAACGCCATCCCCATGAAGCAAAGCTCCGTCCGCGAACTGGCCGCCTCGCCCCACAGCCCCGGCATCAGACAGAGCAGCACGACCGCCAGGCAGGCCGTCTGCCGCCTGCCGCACAGACGCAGCACCATTTGATACAGCGAAAACACGAGTATCTGCGTGAACAAGATGTTCACAACATAGACCCAGACATAGCTTTCGCGAATCCGCAGCAGCAGCGACAGCAGGTTCACATAGCCGTTGCCGAAGATATACAGCGCAAATTCATCGCGCGGCGAGGGGTAAAACGTGTGATTCTGCGCGCAGTAGAGTGCAAGCTCCCAATATGATTGCGCATCCCCCGTATGCGGCGCGCGATACAGCATGCACGCAATCACCTGCATGATCACCAGCAGCACGTCGGCCCAAACTGCCGCTTTCAATGCCGAAGGTGCTCCCCATTCTCGTTGTCGCAAATCCGTCATAGATTCCCCTTCACATCATCATCAGCATCATGGCCGCATAGACGCAGGCCAGCACGACGAGCCATTTGTCATGCAGAATGATTTCCACCGGATCTCCGTCCGGCTTGGTGTCGATATCGTAATGATACACGAGCAAAATGAGGATGACCAGCGGCAGGCTCCAAACCGCCCTGCCCTGCACATAGCGCATCTCCGTCTGCGCATCCACGCTCCAGAGTGCGTAAAACACAATCGTCAGCGTCAAAAACATATTGGCGCTCTGCGTCAGAAAATCCAGCGTATAGAGCGAAAGCACGCGGCGCACGGTATTCTGCCCCGACACGCGCAGCTCGTTTCGTCGTTTGCCAAAGGACATGTAATACGAGGCCATCATTACCGTGAGCAGCAGCCAGCTCGACACCTGAATGCCCGTCAGAAACGAACCGAACAGAATGCGCAGCACAAAGCCCAGCGCGACGATGGAAACATCCACAATCGGCACATGCTTCAACCCGAAAACCGTATAAGCCACGTTCATCAGCACATAGGCCGCAAGCGTAAGCGCCGCCTGAGGGAACTGCTCGATTCGGTTTTTACCCACCCTGAGCACTCCGGCGGCCAGCATCACCAGCACAAGTGCCAGCATCAGCGCCGCACGCACGGAGATGCGCCCCGACGCGACGGGCCGATTCTTTTTACGCGGATGCAGCCTGTCCTGCGGCGCATCCAGACAGTCGTTGAGCGCGTAAACGGCACTCGCGCACATGGAAAAGGCGATAAAGCCAAGCAGCGCCGCGCTGACTTTTTCCGGCGCGGAAAAGATGCTTCCGTGAAAAAACAGCGGCAGAAAAATCAATATGTTCTTACAGGCGTGCCACGGGCGCAGCAGCATAGCGCCGTCCCTGATTTTCGTTTTCATCCGATTTCCCCTTTGTTCAATCCTGCCTTACAGTATACGAGGAAAAAGCGGAGAAAGCAAGCATCAATATCAGACGCTGTTTTTCGCTTTCAAGGGCTTATTGCAGTTCCTCGGTCTTAAAGACGTTGTATCCTTCATAATGACAGCTCGCGTCGATGCCCTTCATATACACTTCGCGGTCATCAATTTTTTCCGTCAGCGCCGCATCCAAATCCATCAGCGGCGCAAAGCGAAAGCCGCCCTTGTTCCTCCCTTTCCGCATTGATATTGTTGGGTTTTTTGATTCAAAAACAGGCGAGCCTTCAAAAGACCCGCCTTGTTTTTTACTTGCTCATAATTCTCGCTTTATTCAGCGGGAAAACCACACAGCGCACATGGCCTTTAATCATCTTGCGCTCCAGCGCGCCGACCATCGGGCTGCGGCTGTCCTTGCTGTTGTTGCGGTTATCGCCCATGACGAAATAATGGCGCTCCGGCACGATGAACGGGCCGAAGTTCGTCTCGTTGGGCGTCATGTCAAAATTCTGCTCGACAAACTCGCCGTTGACATACAGGTCGCCGTTTTTCAACTCAATCGTCTCGCCCGGCAGGCCGATAACGCGCTTCACGCGGTACATGCCGTCGTCCGTGTTCGGGTAATCGCAGATGACGATGTCGAACCGCTCGGGGTCGCCCGTCAGATAGTCGAACTTCGTGGCGATCATGAACTCGTTGTTTTCCAGCGTGTTGAGCATCGAGCTGCCGTCCACGCGAACCGGTTCAAAGATAAACGTGCGCACGACGAACGCCAGCGCCGCCGCGACGACGAAAACCATCACCCATTCAAAAATTTCGCGCTGCAAGCTTTTTTTCGGCTTCTCCTTTTTCGCTTTGGTCTTTTTTTCCTGCTCCATGAAAAATGCGCCTCGTTTCCTTCAATTTAATCCGTTTCGTTGGTGCCGCGAATCGGCTCGGCCGAGTGCGCAATCACCTTTTTCATTCGCTTGGTAAAATCCGCGCGGTCCATCATCACGATGCGCCCGCAGCCCGAGCAGCGGATTTTAATATCCGCGCCCACGCGAATCACCGTCCACTTGTCGCTGCCGCAGGGGTGCACCTTGCGCATCTGCACCAGATCGCCCAACAACAGTTCGTCCATGCCTGCCGCCTCCTTTTGTGCGTCACCGCCCATTATAGCAGGGGCTCTTCCGCTTTTCAAGCATGATTCTTCGGCGGATGAAACCATTATAGGCCGTTCGCGCCGAATCGTCAACTATATTTTGCTTTTCGGTAAATTTATCCGTCAGTTTATTCCGAATCAATGCGGTGAATCCGCTCGCGCAGACGCATCATCTTTTCATCCGTCTGGTGGATGACGTCCGCGCATTCCTTCAGCTCGCGCATGATGGCCTCGCTGTCCTCCACCTGCTTTTTGTATTGCATGTCGTGGTCGAGCGTCGCCCAGAAATCCATCGCAATCGTGCGGATTTGGATTTCGCATCGCACGGGCCGCACCGCGTCGCTGAAATAGACCGGTATTTCGACAATCAGGTGATAACTGCGGTAGCCGTTATCCTTCGGCGTTTTGATATAGTCCTTCACCGTGATGATTTTGACGTCTTTCTGCCGCGCCAGCATCCGCGCGATTTCGTAGATATCGTCGATGTAAGCGCACAGCACGCGGATGCCCGCGATATCCGACAGGTTCTGCGTCATGTTATCCACCGTCACCTCAAGCCCCATTTTCTTGAGCTTGCGCGCGATGGAGGACGGCTTTTTCAGCCGGCTTTCGATGAACTCAATCGGGTTGCGGCGATAGCGCACCGTCATATCCTTGGAGAGCACCTCTAACTTGGTGCGCATCTCCAAAATGGCGCAGTGATAGCGCATCATCGCCTCCTGATAGAGCGCTTCCTGCGCGAACACATGCTCGCTGTCAGATGGTATGATATCCGTATCGATGGCCGTCGGCCCTCGCAATTCATTGTTTCTCATGGCTGATTCCCACTTTTCAGGGCATTACCGCCCATTT